>NZ_JBHWIV010000015.1:61363-154859 GCF_042731675.1 Kitasatospora sp. NPDC059827
GGCCGGTAAACCCTCGGGCGCCCGCCCGCTGCGCCGCCCGCCCCTCCCCCACTGCTGGCCGCCCTTGGCCGGCGGCTGGAGCGGTCCCGGCTTCCCCCACAAGGAGCAGGAACCGCTCGTTCCGGCACCGACACTACGACCACGGAACACCGCCCCCGACCGGCCTTGACGCCCCCCTGTCGCCCACCGGCCGGCTCTTGACGGCTCGTTGACGCCACCCCGGTCGGGCCCTGCCCCACGACGCGTACCGGCGGCTACGGCACGGACCGGCACCCATGACCCGGACCGGCGGCTACGGCACGTACCGGTAGCCGATCCCCGGCTCGGTGATCAGGTGCCGCGGCCGGGCCGGGTCGCGCTCCAACTTCCGCCGCAGTCCGGCCAGGTACACCCGCAGGTAGTTGCCGCGCGCCTCCTGGGCCGGCCCCCACACCTCGCGCAGGATCTGCCGCCCGGGCACCAGCCGGCCGGGGTTGGCGAGCAGCAGGCTGAGGATCCGCCACTCGGTCGGGGTGAGCCGCACCGGTCCGCCCGGCCCGACCACCGTGGTGGCCGCGAGGTCGACGGTGTGGTCGCCGATCACCGGTCGGCCCGGCGGCGCCGGGCTCAGCGGCCGGCGCAGCACCGCCCGCAACCGGGCCAGCAGTTCGTCCATCAGGAACGGCTTGGTGAGGTAGTCGTCGGCGCCCGCGTCCAGGGCGCCGATCTTGTCGGCGGCATCGGAGCGGCCGGAGAGCACGATGATCGGCGCCGCGCTGTGGGTGCGCAGTCCGCGCAGCACGTCCATGCCGTCGAGGTCGGGCAGGCCGAGGTCGAGCAGGACGGCGTCCGGGGCGGAGTGCGCGGCCCGGTCGAGCGCCTCGCTGCCGCTCGCGGCCGTGCGGACGGCGTACTGCCGGGCGCTGAGGTTGATCCGCAGGGTGCGCAGCAGGGCCGGTTCGTCGTCGACGACGAGGATCTCGCAGTTCTCGATGGTGTGCTCACTCATGGTGCGGTGGCTCCTCCCCGGTGGCACGGTGCTCGGTGACGGCGGGCTCGGTGACGGCGGCCTCGGCGGCCGGCTCGGCGGCGGGCTCGGTGACGGCAGTCTCAGCGTCGGCCTCCGCGGCCGGTTCGGCGGCGGGCTCGATGACGGCCGGCAGGGTGAGCAGCATGGTGGTGCCGCCGCCGGGGGTGTCCTCCACCTCCAGGCTGCCGCCCATGGCCTCGGCGAGGCCCCGGGAGAGGGCCAGGCCCAGGCCGACCCCGGTGGTGTTGTCGGTGTCGCCGAGGCGCTGGAAGGGCAGGAAGACCCGGTCGCGGTCCTCGGGGGCGATGCCGGGGCCGCGGTCGATCACCCGGATCTCGACCTGGTCGGCGTGGTGGCTGGCGGTGACCAGGACGGGCGCGCCGGGGGCGTTGTAGCGCAGCGCGTTGGTGATCACGTTGGCGAGCACCCGCTCCAGCAGCGGGGGGTCGGCGAGCACCGCCGGGGCGGTGTCCAGGTCGAGCGGCTGGACCGGCGCGTACGGGTCGGGGAGGCTGTCGAGCGCCCGGGGCAGGACCTCGTCCAGGTGGGTCTCGGTGAGGTGCAGGGTGAGCGCGCCGGCCTGGAGGCGGCTCATGTCGAGCAGGTTGTCGACCAGCCGGGTGAGCTTGACCAGCGATTCGTCGGCGGTTTCGAGGAGTTCGGTCTGGTCCTCGGGCGAGAACTCGACGTCCGGGCTGAGCAGCGAGCCGACCGAGGCGCGGGCGGCGGCCAGCGGGGTGCGCAGGTCGTGGCTGACGGCGGCGAGCAGTGCGGTGCGCATCCGGTCGGCGGCCTTGATCGGCTCGACCTCGGCGGCGACCACGGCCAGCCGGTCGCGCTCCAGCGCGGCGCCGACGTGGGCGGCGAAGGCGGTGAGCACCCGCTGGTCGGCGGCCGGCAGCCGGCGGCCGGTGAGGATCAGCACGGCGTCGACGCCGACCGGGACCTCGGTGGTCTCGTGCTGCGCCTCGTCCTCGTCCGGGTGCTCGGCCTCGCTGTGGGCGAGCACCTCGCCGTCGGAGCGGGAGAGCAGGACGACGGTCTGCATGCCGAAGGCCGTCCGGGACTTCTCCAGCAGGGCGGGCAGCGCGTCGGCGCCGCGCAGCACGCTGCCGGCCAGGGTGGAGAGGGTCTCGGCCTCGGCGGTGGCCCGGGCGGCCCGGGTGGTGAGCCGGCCGGCGTGGTCGACCACGGTGGAGACGGCGAGCGCGATGGCGGCGAAGACCACCAGGGCGACGATGTTGTTGGTCTCGCCGATGGTCAGGCTGTGGACCGGCGGGATGAAGTAGTAGTTCAGCAGCACCGAGGCGATGAACGCGGCCAGCAGGGCGGACATCGCGCCGCCGAGCAGGGCGACGATGACCACGCCGAGCTGGAAGATCAGCGCGTCGGTGGTGAGGTTGATGGTGTCATGCGCCTGGGAGAGCAGGGCGGTGAGCAGCCAGGGGATCACCAGGCCGGCCAGGTAGCCGACGACGGTGCGGCGCCGGGAGTGGCGCCGGCCCAACGCGGGCAGCCGGCCGCGGCCGGTGAACTCGTGGGTGACCATGTGGACGTCGATGTCCTCGGAGGCGTCCACGGTCGTCTGCCCGGTGCCCGGGCCGGTGAGGAAGCGGTTGATCCGGCCGCGGCGGCTGGTGCCGAGCACCAGCTGGGTGGCGTCGTGGGCGCGGGCGAAGGCCAGCAGCGCGGTGGGGACGTCGTCGCCGACCACCACGTGGTAGCTGCCGCCGAGGCTCTCGACCAGTTGCCGCTGCTGGGCGAGCGCGCCGGAGGAGGCGCCGGCCAGGCCGTCGCTGCGGGACACGTGCACGGCCAGCAGCTCGCCGCCCGCGGCGGCGGCGATCCGGGCGGCCCGTCTGACCAGGGTCTCGCCCTCCGGGCCGCCGGTGAGGGCGACCACCACCCGTTCGCGGGTCTCCCAGACCCGGTCGATCTTGTGGCTGGCCCGGTAGTCGCGCAGCCCCTCGTCCACCCGGCCGGCCACCCAGAGCAGGGCGAGCTCGCGCAGGGCGGTGAGGTTGCCGACCCGGAAGTAGTTGGAGAGCGCGGCGTCCACCTTCTCCGCCTTGTAGACGTTGCCATGGGCCATCCGCCGGCGCAGCGCCTGGGGCGCCATGTCGACGAGTTCGAGCTGGTCGGCCCGGCGGACCACCTCGTCCGGGACGGTCTCGCGCTGCGGGATCCCGGTGATCTTCTGGACGACGTCGTTCAACGATTCCAGGTGCTGGATGTTGACGGTGGTGATGACGTCGATCCCGGCGGCGAGCAGTTCCTCGACGTCCTGCCAGCGCTTGGCGTGGCGGCCGCCGGGGATGTTGGTGTGGGCCAGTTCGTCGACCAGGACGACGGACGGACGGCGGGCGAGCACCCCGTCGAGGTCCATCTCCTCGAACTCGGCGTCGCGGTAGGAGCGGTGGGCGCGCGGCAGCACCTCCAGGCCGTCGGTCATGGCCTCGGTGTGGCGGCGGCCGTGGCACTCGATGTACCCGATCACGACGTCGGCCCCGCGCTCCTGTCTGCGCCGGGCCTCGTCCAGCATCCGGTAGGTCTTGCCGACCCCCGGGGCGGAGCCGAGGTACACCCTCAACCGACCGGTGCGGATGCCGGAGCCGGGGGTGAGGTCGCGGGCCATGGGCACGGCTTCTTTCCATCAGGAGGTGGCGGCGGGGGACGGTACGCGTCTGCGGGTACGGCGCGGCCGACCCGGGCGCGGGGAGCATCCTCCCGCGCCCGGGTCGGCCCGGTCATCCTGGTATGTCGTGCGGTGTCACTGTCCGATCACTTCTGCTCGGTCACTGCTGCGCGGTCGGGTCCGCTCGGTCGGGTCCGCTCGGTCACTTCGCTTCGCTGATCGCCCGGTTGAGCAGGACGACGTTGACGCCCTCGTTGCCGAGGAAGCCGAGCGAGCGGCTCTCGGTGTACTTGTCGACCAGCCCGGCGACCGTCTCCACCGGCAGCTTGCGCTCCTTGGCGACCCGGTTCACCTGCTCCTTGGCGTAGACCACCGAGATGTGCGGGTCGAGGCCGGAGCCGGAGGCGGTCAGCGCGTCGGCCGGGACGCTCGCCGGGTCGACGCCGTCGAACGCGGCGACGGCGGCGCGGCGGTCGTTGACGGCCTTGAGCAGGTCGTCACTGTTCGGACCGAGGTTGCTGGCGCCGGAGCTGTCACCGGCGTAGTTGTTGGCGGAGGGCCGGGGCTGGAACCACTTCGGGTCCGGCACCGGGTCCTCCTTCGGGTCGTCGGGGTTCTTCTTGGGCAGGTTGTAGTTCTGGCCGAGGAGGCTGGAACCGATCACCTTCCCGTCGGACTTCACCAGCGAGCCGTTGGCCTTGTCGCTGAACGCGACCTGGCTGATCCCGGTGACCAGCAGCGGGTAGGCGACTCCCAGGATCACCGTGAGCACGAGCAGCACGCGCAGCGCGGTCCAGTGGGTACGGACGGTCGTCGGCAGGGGCTTGGACATGATGTTTTCTCCTTCCCTGCGTCAGCTGAGGCCGGGGATGAACTGGACGATCAGGTCGATCAGCTTGATACCGACGAACGGCACCACCAGACCGCCGAAGCCGTAGACCCCGATGTTGCGGCGCAGCAGCGAACTGGCGTCGGACGGGCGGTACTTCACGCCGCGCAGGGCGAGCGGGATCAGGCCGATGATGACCAGGGCGTTGAAGATGATCGCCGAGGTGATCGCGGACTGCGGGCTGTGCAGGCCCATGATGTTGAGGTGGCTCAGGCCCGGGTAGACCCCGGCGAACATCGCGGGGATGATCGCGAAGTACTTGGCCACGTCGTTGGCGATCGAGAAGGTGGTCAGCGCACCGCGGGTGATCAGCAGCTGCTTGCCGATCTCCACGATCTCGATCAGCTTGGTCGGGTTGGAGTCCAGGTCGACCATGTTGCCGGCCTCCTTGGCCGCCATGGTCCCGGTGTTCATCGCGACGCCGACGTCGGCCTGGGCGAGCGCGGGGGCGTCGTTGGTGCCGTCGCCGGTCATCGCGACCAGCTTGCCGCCCTCCTGCTCCTTCTTGATCAGGGCCATCTTGTCCTCGGGCGTGGCCTCGGCGAGGAAGTCGTCCACGCCGGCCTCCTCCGCGATCGCCTTGGCGGTCAGCGGGTTGTCGCCCGTGATCATGATGGTCTTGATGCCCATCCGGCGGAGCTCGTCGAAGCGCTCCCGCATGCCCTCCTTGACCACGTCCTTGAGGTGGATGACCCCCAGGACGCGGGCGGGACGGCTGCCGACCTTGGCGGCCACCACCAGCGGGGTGCCACCGGCGGCGGAGATGCCGTCGACCAGGGTGGCGACCTCGTCGCCGACCGAACCACCGTTCTCGGTGACCCAGTTGGAGACCGAACCGGCCGCACCCTTGCGGACCTGGTGGACGCCTTCGGCCTCGTCCAGGTCCACGCCCGACATCCGGGTCTGGGCGGTGAACGGGACCCAGGTGGCGTGGGTGAGCTCGCCCTGGGCGCGGGCCCGCAGGCCGTACTCGGTCTTGGCCAGGACCACGATCGAGCGGCCCTCGGGGGTCTCGTCCGCGAGCGAGGAGAGCTGGGCGGCGCCGGCCAGTTCGTCCGTGGACACGCCCGGGGCGGGCAGGAACTCGGCGGCCTGGCGGTTGCCCAGGGTGATGGTGCCGGTCTTGTCGAGCAGCAGGGTGTTGACGTCGCCGGCGGCCTCGACGGCGCGGCCGGACATCGCCAGCACGTTGCGCTGGACCAGGCGGTCCATGCCCGCGATGCCGATCGCGGAGAGCAGCGCGCCGATGGTGGTCGGGATGAGCGCCACGATCAGGGCGACCAGGACGATCATCGACTGCGGGGCGCCCGCGAAGGTGGCCATCGGCTGGAGGGTGACGACCGCGACCAGGAAGACGATGGTCAGCGAGGCCAGCAGGATGTTGAGCGCGATCTCGTTCGGCGTCTTCTGCCGGGCGGCGCCCTCGACCAGGGCGATCATCCGGTCGATGAAGGACTTGCCGGGCTCCGAGGCGATCTTCACCACGATCCGGTCGGACAGCACCTTGGTGCCGCCGGTCACCGCGGAGCGGTCGCCGCCGGACTCGCGGATGACCGGCGCGGACTCACCGGTGATCGCCGACTCGTCGACGGACGCGACGCCCTCGACCACGTCGCCGTCGCCGGGGATGACCTGCCCGGCCTCGACCACGACGTGGTCACCGAGCTGGAGCGCGGTGCCGGGCACCTCCTCCTCGGCCTGGGTGGCGGGCCAGTCGGTGAGCCGGCGGGCGACGCTCTCGGTCTTGGTCTTGCGCAGGGTGTCGGCCTGGGCCTTGCCGCGGCCCTCCGCGACGGCCTCCGCCAGGTTGGCGAAGATCGTGGTGAGCCAGAGCCAGACGGTGATCGACCAGGCGAACACCGACGGGCT
This sequence comes from Kitasatospora sp. NPDC059827, assembly GCF_042731675.1. Classification (NCBI taxonomy): domain Bacteria; kingdom Bacillati; phylum Actinomycetota; class Actinomycetes; order Kitasatosporales; family Streptomycetaceae; genus Kitasatospora; species Kitasatospora sp. NPDC059827. Next base: position 67,766 of record NZ_JBHWIV010000015.1, read on the forward strand.
GGCGATCGCGGAGACGGTGGTGACCACCGAGCCCACCTCGACCACGAACATCACCGGGTTCTTGACCATCACCCGGGGGTCGAGCTTCTTCACCGCGTCCGGCAGGGACGCGAGGATCAGCTTCGGGTCGAGGAGGCCGCTCTGCACTCTGTGCGGCGCGGCGGGCTCGGCCTTGTCGTCGGCCGGTGCGGGGTTGAGCGTAGGGGTGGACATCAGGAGAGACCTTCCGCGAGCGGCCCGAGGGCCAGGGCCGGGAAGTAGGTGAGGCCGACGACGATCAGGATCACACCCGACAGCAGGCCCACGAACAGCGGCTTGTGGGTGGGCAGGGTGCCCGGAGTGGCCGGAACCGGCTGCTGCTGGGCGAGCGAGCCCGCCAGCGCCAGGACGAAGACGATCGGCAGGAAGCGGCCGAAGACCATCGCCAGGCCGAGCGCGGTGTCGTACCAGTCGGTGTTGACGGTGATGCCCGCGAATGCCGAACCGTTGTTGTTGGCGGCCGAGGTGAAGGCGTACAGCACCTCGGAGAAGCCGTGGGCCCCGGAGTTGAGCATCCCGGCCCGCTCGCCCGGCAGGGCCATCGCCACACCGGTGCCGACCAGCACGAGGGTCGGGGTGGTGAGGATGTACAGCGAGGCGAACTTCATCTCGCGGCCGCCGAGCTTCTTGCCCAGGTACTCGGGGGTGCGGCCGACCATCAGACCGGCGACGAACACCGCCACGACGGCGAGGATCAGCATGCCGTACAGGCCGGAGCCCACACCGCCGGGCGCGATCTCGCCCAGCATCATGTTGAAGATCGTCAGACCGCCGCCGAACGGCGTGTACGAGTCGTGGAACGAGTTCACCGCACCGGTCGAGGTCAGCGTGGTCGACGTGGCGAACAAGGCGCTGGCCGCGATCCCGAAGCGCTGCTCCTTGCCTTCCATCGCGCTGCCCGCGGCCTGCAGGGCGGTGCCGTGGTGCTGCGACTCGGCGAAGGTCATCAGGGCGGTCGAGGCCACCCAGAACAGGCCCATCACCGCGACGATCGCGTAGCCCTGGCGGTTGTCACCCACCATCCGGCCGAAGGTCCGCGGCAGGGCGAACGGGACCAGCAGGATGAGGAAGATCTCCAGCCAGTTGGTGAAACCGGTCGAGTTCTCGAACGGGTGCGAGGAGTTCGCGTTGAAGAAGCCGCCACCGTTGGTGCCGAGCTCCTTGATGACCTCCTGGGAGGCCACCGGGCCACCCGGGATCTTCTGGATCTCACCGGTGAGGGTGTGCGCCTCGGTGAAGCCGTGGAAGTTCTGGATCAGGCCGTTGGCGGCCAGGACCAGGGCGAAGACGAACGCCAGCGGCAGCAGCAGCCGCAGGTTGATCCGGACCAGGTCCACCCAGAAGTTGCCGACCCGGTCGGTCCTGTTGCGCGTGAAGCCCCGGATCAGCGCGGCGACGACGGCGATGCCGACGGCCGCGGAGACGAAGTTCTGCACCGCCAGGCCCGCCATCTGCACCAGGTGGCCCATCGCGGACTCGCCGCTGTAGGACTGCCAGTTGGTGTTGGTGACGAAGGAGATCGCGGTGTTCCAGGCCTGGTGGCCCTCCATCTGCGGAACGCCCAGGTTCAGCAGCAGGTAGCCCTGGAGCCGGATCAGGCCGTAGAGGAAGAGCACCGAGACGGCCGAGAAGGCCAGCACCGAGCGCAGGTACACCGACCAACGCTGATCGGCGTCACCGTCGACGCCGATCACCTTGTAAATGCCGCGCTCGACTCTGAGGTGCTTGGAGGTGGTGAGGACCTTGGCGATGTAGTCGCCGAGGGGGCGGTAGCACAGGGCCAGCGCGCCGACGAGGGCGAGGGCCTGCAGCCAGCCCGCGAGAGTGGATCCCATGTCAGAACTTCTCCGGGAAGATCAGCGCCACGACGAGGTAGCCGACGAGAGCGACGGCCACGACCAGACCAGCGATGTTCTCGGCACTCATGCGCCCACCTCGCTTCGCTCGGCAGCCGCTTCGCGCCACACGCGCCCCTGGACGGTTCGTTCACTGCGCTCACTCACAGCTTCTCCACCCCCCGCGCGATCAGGGCGATGACGGCGAACACGGCGACCGTGACACCGACGTAGATGAGATCGGACATGGGCTCCACCAGCGTGGTTCGGAAGATGCCGCGACCGGGCCGAATGGCTTCCGTGCGGCACCGGCGGACGACCGGCAGAGGAAGCAAATCAGCCGTCTAAGGCGCGTTAGGGCTCCCTGACGCCCTCCATACGGGTGAACGCAGTGCGTTGACGCGACCTTGACGTCCGCTTCACCGGGCCGAGACCGGCGTGATCAGGCCGAGACCTGGGGCGCGTCGGGCGGGGGCGCGTCGAGGACGGGCCCCGGACACGCGTCGGGCCCCGGTCCGACATGGCGTCGCACCGGGGCCCGTGGGTCCACCCGTCAGTCTCCTACCGCTCCCGCGGTCACATCCGCATCCGCAGGCGGCAGACCACCGCGTCGGTGTGCCGGCGCAGGGCGCGGTCGATCACGGCGCCGCGCCGGTTCTGCAGCGCGCGCTGCCACCAGTGGGCGGGCTCGACCTCGGGGATCAGCACGGTGAGCCGGTCGTACGCGTGCTCCTCGCCCAGCTGGTTGACGAAGTCGGCGATCGGCTGGCCGAGCCGCCGGTGGTCCTCCGCGATCTCCAGCAGGGGCACGCCGGGCTGCCACAGCTCCCAGTCCCGGCGCAGCGCCTCGGCGTCCGCCGGGTCGTGCACCACGGTCACCGCGAACACCTCGTCGCCCAGCGAGAGCGCCGCCGACAGGCCGTCCCGGGTGAGCCGGGTGATGGCCGTCACCGGGACCACCACCAGGCTGCGCTGACGGGTCACCGCACCCGGCACCCGGCCCAGTTCCAGCCGCTCACCGATCCGCCGGTAGCTGCGGTGGATCGCCTCGAACAGCACCACCAGCAGGGGCAGGGCCACCACGATGCCCCAGGCGCCCTCGGTGAACTTGGTGCCGGTCACCACGAGGGTCGCGATGCCGGTCAGCACCGCGCCGAAGCCGTTCAGCGCGGCCTTCCACCGCCAGCCGGCCGGGCGGTTCAGGTGCCAGTGCCGGACCATGCCGACCTGGCAGATGGTGAAGCCGACGAACACGCCGATCGAGAACAGCGGCACCAGGTCGTTGACGTCGCCGCCGGAGCCGACCAGCAGCGCGGCCGACACCGCGGCCAGGAACAGCACGCCGTACCGGTACACCTGGCGGTCGGCGCGCAGCGCGAAGACGTGCGGGAGGTGGTTGTCCCGGGCGAGCAGGTCCATCAGCACCGGCAGGCCGCCGAAGGAGGTGTTGGCGGCGAGGCCGAGCAGGACCACGGTGGCGAACTGGACGACGAAGAAGCCGGCGCCGTGGCCGAGCGAGGCGTCCGCGAGCTGGGCGAGCACGGTGACGCCGTCGACCGGCTGGAGGTGGAAGCGGCCGATCAGCACGGCCAGGCCGATCAGCATCACGCCGAGCAGGGCGCCGAGCGCGACCTCGGTGTGCTGGGCCCGCTTCACCCGCGGGGTCCGGAAGGAGGGGACGGCGTTGGCCACCGCCTCGACGCCGGTCAGCGCCGAACAGCCGGCCGCGAAGGCCTTGAGCAGCAGCAGCGCGCCGACCGCGGTGGCGTTCTCGGCGAGCACCGAGGCGTGGCCGGCGGCGGCCGCGGTGCTGGCCGGGGCGTCCCGGAACAGGCCGACCACGATGATCGCCAGGATGGAGAGCACGAAGACGGCGGTCGGCACCAAGAACCAGCGCGCCGACTCGGCGATGCCGCGCAGGTTGACGGCGGTCACCAGGGCGAGCACGCCCAGGCAGAGCCAGACCCGGTCGTCGTACAGGCCGGGGATCGCGGAGGTCAGCGCCGCCACTCCGGCGGTCACCGAGACCGCGACGTTCAGGATGTAGTCGATGACCAGCGAGGCGGCCGCGGTCAGCGCCGTCCGGCGCCCCAGGTGGGCCTTGGCGACGGCGTACGAGCCGCCGCCGTCCGGGAAGGCCGCGATCACCTGCCGGTAGGAGGCGACCAGCACCGCGAGCAGGACGGCGATCGCCACCGTGACCGGCACCGTGAAGCCCAGCCCGTACGCGCCGGCCGCGGCCAGCACCAGCACGATCGACTCCGGGCCGTAGGCCACCGAGGCCATCGCGTCCAGCGACAGCGCCGCCAGGCCGCCGAGCGCGCTGAGCCGGTGCCGCTCGTCGCCCGCCCCGGTGTCCGGCGGTTCGTCGGCCGTGACGGCCGGGGTGGAGATGGCGCTGGACATCGGACGGACCTCCGCAGTCGGTAGTTGCTCCGAATCCTGCGGTTCGCGCGCCCGGGGCGCGCCCGTCCCCTACGCGTTCCTGACACCGTCACCAGCGCCCTTGACGCGGTCTTGACGCCGCCGCCGTACGGCGGAAGGGGGGCTTGGCGGGGGTGGGGTGAGCCGTTGTCCCGGCGGGCGCCGGTTGGGAAGACGATCAGCTCGGTCGAAGGACTCCCACCCCCGACCCCCCACTCTGCTGCCTGCCAAAGGTAATTGCAAGCAATGTGCAACAAGTGCCCGACGGCCCCACCCGGACGGCCCCGCCGTTCGATTCCGCCCGGACCGCACGAAAAAGCCCCCGATCCGCGTTTCCGCAGATCGGGGGCCGTTTCTCTATCCTGTGGCTGGTGCAGGGTTCGAACCTGCGTAGCTTGCGCGACAGATTTACAGTCTGCTCCCTTTGGCCGCTCGGGCAACCAGCCAGGATGGTGTTTCGCGGGGCTTCTCGGCCCCGTTCGACGTGGTAAACCATACCTGATCCGGGGGGGTGCTACGCCACTCGGTAGATCACCCGACGATCAAGGACCGCCGCGCGGCGCTCACGGGCGGGGCCGGGGTGACGCTGGATAGGCTTGGGCGGCGGGCGCCCGGTGGGGCGGGCCGTGTCAGTGAAGCCAGAGCATCAAGGAGACCAACACCCATGGCCGACTCCAGTTTCGACATCGTCTCGAAGGTCGAGTGGCAGGAGGTCGACAACGCGATCAACCAGACCTCCCGTGAGATCGCCACCCGCTTCGACTTCAAGGGCGTGGGCGGCGAGATCAGCCGCTCCGGCGAGAAGATCGAGATGAAGGCCAACGGCGAGGAGCGCGTGCGCGCCATCCTGGACGTGCTGCAGACGAAGTTCGTCAAGCGCGGCCTGTCGCTGAAGGCGCTGGACGCCGGTGAGCCGCAGCTGTCCGGCAAGGAGTACAAGATCTTCGCGGACATCAAGGAAGGCATCACCACGGAGGATGCCAAGAAGGTCGCGAAGATCATCCGGGACGAGGGCCCGAAGGGCGTCAAGGCCCAGGTCCAGGGCGACGAGTTGCGCGTCAGCTCCAAGAGCCGCGACGACCTCCAGGCCGTCCAGGCCCTGCTCAAGGGCAAGGACCTCGACTTCGCGGTCCAGTACGTGAACTACCGCTAGTCGACCCCGGCCCCGCCCGCACCCTGCGCGCGGGCGGACGGCAGAACGGCTGGACGGCACGGCCCCGCTCCCGGGTTCGGGGGCGGGGCCGTTCGCGTCGGCGCGGCAGGCCGGTCAGAGCGCCGCGGCGAGCTCCTCGGCGATCGCGGCGGCGAAGGCGTCGACGTCGGCCTCGGTGGTGTCGAAGGAGGTCATCCAGCGGACCTCGCCGCTCTGCACGTCCCAGGTGTAGAAGCGGAAGCGCTTCTGCAGGGCCTCGGTGGCGGCCGGCGGCAGCACGGCGAAGATCTGGTTGGCCTGCACCGGGCGGTCGATCCGGATGCCGGGCAGGTCCCGGACGGCCGTGAACAGCCGCTGGGTCATCGCGTTGGCGTGGGAGGCGCTGCGCAGCCAGAGGTCGGTGCCCAGGAGGGCCTCGAACTGGACGGAGACGAAGCGCATCTTGGAGGCCAGCTGCATCGAGGTCTTGCGCAGGTAGCGCATGCCCTGGACGGCCTCCCGGTTCAGCACCACGATCGCCTCGCCGAGCAGCAGGCCGTTCTTGGTGCCGCCGAGCGAGAAGGCGTCCACGCCGGCGTCGGTGGTGAAGGCCCGCATCGGGACGCCCAGGGTGGCGGCGGCGTTGGCCAGTCGGGCGCCGTCGAGGTAGACCTTCATGCCCAGGCCGTGCGCGTGGTCACAGATCGCCCGGATCTCCTCGGGCGTGTAGCAGGTGCCGACCTCGGTGGACTGGGCGATCGACACGACGGCGGGGCGGGCCCGGTGCTCGTTGTCGAAGCCGTAGGCCTGGCGGTCGATCAGCTCGGGGGTGAGCTTGCCGTCCCAGGCCGGGACAGTGTGCAGCTTGAGGCCGGCCATCACCTCCGGCGCACCGCCCTCGTCCACGTTGACGTGCGCGCTCTCGGCGCAGACCAGGGCGTCCCGGCGGTCCATCATGGCCTGCAGCGCGACCACGTTGGCGCCGGTGCCGTTGAACACCGGGAACACCTCGGCGGACGGGCCGAAGTGGCCGCGGAACACCTCCTGGAGGTGCTCGGTGTAGACGTCCTCGCCGTAGCTGACCTGGTGGCCGCCGTTGGCGACGGCGATCGCCGCCAGCACCTCGGGGTGGACGCCGGCGTAGTTGTCGCTGGCGAAGGCGCGGAGCTCGGGGTCGTGTCGTCGCTGCGGGGTCATCGGGTGCTGTTCCTCCACTGGCACGGGGTCGGGGGTCACGGGGGCCACGGGGCTCACGGGGGTCAGGGCGGTCACGGTCGTACCGGTTCGACGTCGAGCCGGTACTCGGCCATGATCCGGCGGGCCGCGGCCCGTACGCTCCGCTCGTCCGGTCCGGTCAGCCGGAAGCGGCCGGGGACGTGGAAGTAGCCGCCGGTGCCGTCGTACACGGCGCCGGGCTCGGGCAGCACCTCGGCGTACACCTGCGGCACCACGCCCGTCATCGGGGTGCGGTCCAGCACCCGGGCGGGCCGGACCGCGGGCTCGGGCATGACGACCCAGCCGGCGCTGGCGTGCTCGAAGCCGCGGCCGGCCGACTCCAGCGGGAGGCCGAGCACCGTGCGGAAGGTCTCCGCCATCAGGTCGATGCCGTGCACCTCCCGGTGGACGAAGGGCACCTCGGCGCCGCCCGGGCGCATGCCGACCTCCAGGAAGACCGGTTCGCCGCTCGGCCGGCGGATCACCTCCAGGTGGAAGCAGCCGGTCTCCAGGCCGAGCGCCCGGACGCAGGCGAGCGCGAAGGCGGCGAGCTCGTCCCGCAGCGCGCCCGGGTCCAGGAACACCGAGCCGAGCGGGCGGCCCTCGGTGAACTCCAGCGGGGTGTTGACGTAGCCGGAGACGCTGACGAAGTGCTCGCGGCCCGCCGCGAGCACCCCGTCGACGTGGTAGATCTCCGAGGAGACGTACTCCTCGCACTCGTACTCCTCGGCGTCGGTCTCCGCGAGCGCCGCCGTCAGGGCGGCGGAGTCGTGGACGATCCGGACGCCGGCCGAACCGGCCCGGGCCCGCGGCTTGAGGACCATCGGGAAGCCGACCGCGCGCTCCAGCTCGGCGGCGGACGCGCCGCCCGCCAGCGCGGCGAACCGCGGCACCGCCAGCCCGGCCGCGGCCACCCGCTCCTTCATCACCACCTTGTCCTTGAACGCCCGCACCAGGTCGGCCGAGGGGCCGGGGGCGCCGACCGCCTCGCGCACCCGGGCGGCCGTCAGCACGTCGTACTCCGACAGGCCGACCACGCCGTCGAAGGCGCCGTGCCGCTCCCGCAGTTCCCGTGCGGCCGCCAGGACGGTGGCGAACTCCAGGTCGGGCACGGTGACCACGCGCCCGGGCTCGATCGGGCCGAGCGCGGCCACGCCGTCGGGCGTGGTGACGACCGAGAGGTCGCAGGGGTGGCCGGCGCAGTACCGCCGGTACTCGGCGTCCTCGTCGTCGTAGCGGTTGACGACCAGGTAGTGCGGGTGTTCAGGCACGCGGGGGCTCCGAAGGGGTGGTGGGGATCAGCTCAGGGTTTCCGGCAGGCAGGCGGCGAAGTCGGCCGCGGTGACCGGGGTGAACCACCGCCGGTACGCGACGGTGGCCGGGGCCGGGCGCTCCGGGAAGGCGGCGAAGCCCGGGTCGCCGGTGCCGCCGAGCCGCCGCCAGAGGTCGGCGGCGAAGTCCGGCATGATCGGGAAGCCCAGCAGGGCCAGCCCCTTGAGCCACCAGTAGCCCTGGTCGGGGGTGCGGTCGGCGTCGGGGAGGGCGTCGATCCGGTCGATCCAGGAGTCCAGCACCGCGCCGGCCTCGGCCATCCGCACGGTCGGGCCGTCCAGGGCCCGCTCCAGCCGGTCCAGGTGCGCGTCGAGCGCGGCCAGCACCGGCGCGGGGAGCGCCGCCGGTTCGGCCGGCAGCCGCTCCCAGGCGGCGGCGATCCGGTCCTCCAGGACGCCGGCCAGCCGGTGGTTGACGGCGTCCAGGAACTCCTTGGGCTCGAAACTGGTCTGCGAGGTCTCCGGGTTGACCAGGGCGAGGTGGTAGCGGACGGCGTCCGGGGTCAGCCCGCGGACCTTCGCGACGCCCGAGGCGGTGATCGCGTGCCGGCGGCTGGTGGAGAACTTCTCCCCGGCCAGCTGGTAGAACTCGTTGATCAGCACCCGGTCGTACGGCCGGGTGTCCCCGTGCACCAGGGCGACGGCGTTGATGCAGACCAGCGCGGACACCACGTTGTCGCAGCCGAGGCTGGTCACGGTGACCACGTCGGAGTCGGGCGAGAAGGAGTTGACCTCGGCGCCGATCCGCTGCCGGTGGATCTCGCCCAGCAGCCGGGCGAACATGAAGCCGCCGGTGTACGAGAACAGGCTGGACGGGACGCCGTCCTCGCCGCCGGCCAGCGTCATCCCCCAGGTCTCGGGGACGCTCAGCCGGATGGTGGCGCCGCCCCGGCCGAGCAGCGCCCGGACGGTCGAGCGGTACCGCTCGGCGAGGTCCAGGCGGTCGAACTCGGGCTCCAGTTCGGCCAGTCCGGCGGTGCGCAGGAAGCGGGTGGCGATCTGCCGCCACTGCCAGTCGGCGTCCGTGGCCAGCCGCGGGCGCGGCTCGACCACCTCCTCCGGGCGGAAGTGCGCGCCGCAGCCCTCGCAGAAGTAGCTGGCCACCTCGGTGCCGCAGTCCGGGCAGCGGCCGAGCAGCAGCGGGCCGACCACGAAGCGGCCGGCGGTCGGCTCGTACGGGACCTTCTCGATCAGCGTGCTCACCGCGCCGCGGGCGTCCAGCCGGGCGACGCTCCCGTCGATCTCGCGCTGGAACAGGCCGTGCCAGGGCTCCTCGGCGGGGTTGACGAACTCGTCCATGCCGATCCGCAGCGCGGCGAGGTCGGCCTGCATGACCTCGTGGTAGTGGGCGACGACCTCGCCCGGGTCGACGCCGTCGACCCGGGCCTTCATGGCGACCCAGGGCTCGTAGGCGTCGGTGCCGGTCATGATCGCCGGACGGTCGCCGCGCATCCGCAGGAAGCGGGCGAGCGCGTCCACCCGCAGGAAGGGGCCGGCGATGTGGCCCAGGTGCAGGTGCCCGTTGGGAGTGGGCTCCGGGGGGACGAGCAGGTAGTGGCGGGGGGTGGCGTTGGTGCGCATCGTGGTCCTCAGGGGCTGTCGGGAGGTCAGTCGAGGCCCAGCAGGGCGAGTGCGCCCTCGGCCATGGCCGGGGCGAGCCGGAAGCCGGAGCCCGCGCCACCGGTCGCCAGGACGACGCCGTCCAGGCCGTCCAGCGGGGTGATCAGCGGGGCGAAGTCCGGGAGGTAGAGGTCGGCACCGGTCCGGCAGCCGATGAACTCGGGCCGGAAGCCCGGGAGTTGCTCGGCGAGGACGGCCTCGGCCAGGGCCCGGTCGGCGGGGTTCGGCGCCAGCCGGGTGCGCTCGGGCGGGCAGTCCCAGTCGGTGCTGGTGATGCTGTAGTACCAGTCCCGGCCCTCGCCGACGGGCAGCAGGAAGGCGTCCGGCTCGTCCAGCACCAGCAGCGGGCGGTGCCCGCCGGGCTCTCCGCCGCGCAGCCGGTAGGCGACGACCTTCTTGGTCCGGGCGCCGAGCCGCTTCGCCGTCGCGGCGAACGGGCCGGTCAGGGTGGCGGCGCCGGGGGCGGCCAGCACTCGGCGGGCGGTCAGTTCGCCGCCGTCCTCGGCGATCAGCCGGTAGCCGTCCGCGCAGGGCTCGACGGCGCGCACCGCGAAGCCCTCGACCAGGTCCCGCCGCGGGCCGTCGGCCCGGGATCCGGCGGCGAGGGGTCGGGCAGTGAGGGATCCGGCGGCGAGGGATCCGGCGGCGGGGCCCCCGTCGGTGAGGGGCCGGAGCAACTGCTCGACGGCCTCGGCGGGTTCGGAGAACGTCGCCTCGGCGGAGCGCCGCAGCTCGGTGCCCGCCCCGCCGACCGGTCCGCCGAACACGGCCCGCAGCTGCGCCTCCTGCTCGGACCGGCAGGGCGCCAGCGCGTCGCCGACCAGCTGGCCGTCGACCCCGGCCGCGCCACCGGCCGGCACCACCCAGTACGCGCGCCGCACCTCGGCGTTCAACGCGGGTGCGAGCGAGGCCAGTTCGGCCCGGAGTTCGAGGCTGCGCCGGGCCAGGGCCCGCTGCTCCTCGGTCCGCCCGGCCGGGATGTCCACCGCGAGCGAGCGCACGGTCGAGCCGTCGTGCACGGCGCCCGCGCAGACCGCGACCACCGAGGCGTCCGGATGGCGCAGCGCGGCCAGGCCGACGGCGGTGGCGCCGACGATGCCGGTGCCGATCACCGCGAGGTCGTACGTCCCGTGCCCGCTCACGCGCCGGCCTCCCGCCACCAGATGGAGAGCACCGTCATCTCCTCGTCGGCGGTGTGCAGCCGGTGCTCCTCGCCGCCCGGGAGCGCGTACAGCCCGCCCGGGCGGGCCGGGTGCTCGCGGCCGCCGCAGGTGATCACCCCGTGGCCGCGCTGGACCAGCCACAGCTCCTGCGAGGCGTGGCAGTCGGCCATGGTGGCCGAGTGCGGGGGCACGGTGAACACCGCCAGGTTGACGGGCAGCCGGCCGACGGCCGCGAGGACCTCGGCCGCGTCCAGGTCGGCCTCCAGGCTGGAGGTGCCGGTCTCGTCGACGTCGGGCGCGAGGTAGCGGACCTCGACGGACCGCCCCTCGGCCCCGGTGTCCGGGCCGGCCGTCTCGTTCAACTGATGCATCGTCAGGAACCCCCGTTCGTACGGATGCTGTCGAGGATGACCCGGCTGCGCCAGGCGAGCAGGCCGAGGTTGGGATCGGTGATGCCGAACGCGTGCCGGGCACCGTTCTGCAGGTAGATCCGGTGGCCGTCCGGCCCGTCCCACTCCACCGAGTAGTCCTCCCGGACGACCGGGAGGCCGTCCTCCAGCCGCAGCCGCCCGGTCAAGGCGCCCAGGCACTGCGGCAGTTGCTGGACGTAGCCGGTCGCCAGCACGACCGCGTCGCAGTCCACCGCGGTCTCGGCCCCGTCGGACTTGAGCTCCAGGCGCAGCCCGTCGGCCCGCTCGGCGAGCCCGGCGACCTCGTGCCCGGGCAGCAGCCGGATCAGCTCCGGGCGCCCCTCGACGTGGCTGGTCAGGTAGACGATCCGGTACAGCTCGGCCAGCAGGCCCTCGTTGACGCCGTCGCTGGCGTACTTCTGCTCGGCCAGCAGGGCGGCCCGCTGTTCCCTGGGCCGTCCGAAGAAGTCCTGGGCGGCCTCCGGCAGGTACAGGTCGTTGGTGAAGGCCGACTCGTCCAGCGGCAGGAAGCCGGGCCGCCGGCTGACCCAGGTGACCTGCTCCGGGCGGGCCTGGCCGACCAGCAGGTGGCGGACGATCTCGGCGCCGCTCTGCCCGCCGCCGACCACGGCGACCCGGCGGCCGGCCAGTGCCTCGGCGTGCTGGACGAACTCGCTGGAGTGGAACACGGCCGGCCCGGTGGCGCCCTCCAGCACCGGCGGGAGGTACGGCTGCGGGCCCGCGCCGAGGACGAGGTGCCGGGAGCGGAAGGTGCCCCGGGAGGTCTCGGTCTCGAAGTGGTCGCCGTGGAAGCGGACCTCCGTCACGTCGTGGTCGTAGCGGACGGTGTCGCCGAGCTGGTCGGCCACCCAGCCGAGGTACTGGTTGAACTCCGCGCGGTGGACGGCCGGGAAGCGGGCGGTCAGGAACTGGTAGAACCGGCCCTTGGCGGCGAGGAAGGCCAGGAAGGAGAACCGGCTGGTCGGGTCGACCGGGGTGACCAGGTCCTTGAACGGCGAGTTCTGCAGGGTGGCGTCGGGGAGCAGCAGTCCCGGGTGCCAGGCGGGCCGTTCGCGGCGGTCCAGGTGCAGTCCGGTGGTGCCCGGGTGGGCTTCGGCCTGGGCGGCCAGGCTGAGGTTGGCCGGGCCGGCGCCGACCGCCAGGTAGTCGAGGAGCTCGCTCACCGTTCGTCCTCCGCTTGCGGGTTGATCCGGACGGCGGCGTCGACCGCGCCGCGCAGCGCGGTGGCGGCGGCCGGGGAGTCGGCGGTGAAGACCGCCTGGCCGAGCCGGCAGCGGAAGTCGTCCAGGTGCGGGTGGATCGGGTCGCCCGGGGCGAGGTCGAGCCGGACCTCGCGCACGCCCGGCAGGGCGGCCGCGGTGTCCAGGCCGGTGGCCCGGTCGAAGCGGGTCTCCCCGGGGGCGGTGAAGAAGTGGATGCCGGCGACGGCCGCGACCGGCTCGCCGAAGGCGCCGGTCTCCTGCGGGTCGAGGCCGAGCAGCCCCGCCAGCCAGACCCGCGGCAGGCTGACGCCGGTGGCGAGCTGGGCCAGTTCGGCGATCCGGTCGCCGCCCATCCGGGCGCCGATCTCGACCAGGGCCGGGCCCTGGGCGGTGAGCCGCAGTTCGCAGTGGAACGGCCCGACGCTCAGGTTGACCGCCCGGACGACGCCCTGGACGTACTCCTCGATCGCGGCCGAGGCCTCGGCCGACAGGGCGGCGGGCAGCTGGTGGCCGATCTCGGCGAAGTACGGCTCCGGCGCGAGGAGCTTCTCGGTCACCGCGACGACGGTGGTGGTGCCGTCGAGGACGTAGCCCTCGACGCTGTACTCCGGCCCGTCCAGGTACTCCTCGACCAGGGCCCGCTCGATCATCGGACGGCCGAGGTCGACGAAGTCGTCGGTGCTGAGCCGGCGGTACGCGTCGGTCAGCTGGTCCAGGTCGTGGACCACCGACACGTGGAGGCTGCCGGACTGGTCCACCGGCTTGACCACGCAGGGGAAGCCGGTGAGCTCGGCGGCCTTCGCGAGGTGCTGGTCGGAGCTCACCTCCAGGAAGCGCGGGCTGCGCAGCCCGGCGGCCTCGACCGCCTCGCGCATCCGGGTCTTGTCCCGGACCTGCTCCACCGTCCGCACGTCCAGGCCGGTCAGGCCCAGTTCGGCGGCGAGGTGCGCGGCGTTGGGGACGTAGACGTCGCAGCCGGGGAAGACCGCGGACAGCGGGAGGCGCTCGTGCAGTTCGCGGACCGCGGCGAGCAGGGCGGGCAGGTCGTTGGTCTCGACGGTCACCAGTGCGTCGATGCGGTCGCGCAGGTGCGCGGGCATCACCCGGTCCTCGGTGTCCGCGCTGGCGACCACGACGCCGATCCCCAGGTCCAGGGCGGCCTCGACCAGCAGCACACCCCCCGAGAGGGCTTCGATCACGAGGATGCGCCGGTCCGAATGCTTGGTCATCGTGCTATGTCTTCCCGTTCGTGGGCCACGGTCGCCGTTCCGGCGTCGTGGTGGTGGGGGTCGTGAGGGTGGTGGGGGTCGGCGGGGGCCGGGCGGCCGGCCCGGGCCAGCCCGGGCAGCAGCGCGAGGGCCAGGACCAGCGTCCCGACCGCGGCCACCCGCAGCAGGGTGGCCGGGTCGACCGAGGAGCCGGCCAGGGCGAGGGTCGCCCCGGCGACCGGCATCGGCGCCACCAGCAGCAGGCCGAAGGCGGCGACCGCGCTGCCGTACTCCCCGGTCGGCACCCGCTCGGCCCTGGTGGTGCGCAGGTAGACGCTGAACAGCGAGTCCAGGGCCAGGAACACCCCGAGGGCGACGCCGAACAGCGCCAGGTCCGGGGCCACGGACAGCCCCAGGCAGACCAGCGCGGAGGCGACGGCCAGGCCGATGCCGTAGCGCCACAGTCCGAGCCGGCCGATCAGCCAGGGGGCGATGCCGACCACCGCGATCGAGGCGACGCCGGCCGCCGAGTAGACGAAGCCGAGCGCGCTCTCCGAGACGCCGTACCGGGTGGCGACCAGGGCCGGGGCACTGCCGATCAGCAGGCTGAGCAGGTAGTTCAGCCCCATGGTCAGCAGCACCACGCTGCGCAGCACCGGATCCCGTACGGTCCGGCGCAGGCCGGCCAGCGGGGACGGCGCCGCGTCCGGGTCGGCCCTGCCGGCGGGCAGGGCGACGGCGAGCAGCAGGCTGGCCGCGTAGCCGGCTCCCGCGGTGGCGACGAACACCACCGGCGGGAAGAGCAGCAGCAGTCCGCCGAGCGCGGGCCCGGCGATGATGGCGGCCTGTTCCAGGCCGGTCAGCACCGACTGGGTGCGGGCCGCCCGCTCCGGCGGGGTGAGCAGCCGTCCGGCCTTCTCGCCGGCCACGAAGGTCTGCTCGAAGAACGCGCCGGACAGCATGCCGAAGACCAGCACCACGGGCACCGCGGTGCTCGGCCGGAGCAGGATCAGCAGACAGCAGACGGCCGCCAGGGCGAGCCGTCCCGCGTCGCTGACCAGGAAGATCTGGCGGATCGACAGCCGGTCCACCAGGTAGCCCGCACCGGCCAGCGAGAGCAGCCGGGGCGTCCAGGTCAGCACCACGGCCACACCCGACCAGGTGAGCCCGCCGGTCACCCGGTAGCAGAGCAGGGGGATCCCGAAGACCAGGAGGTTGTCCACCAACCAGCCGATCGAGCGCAGCGCGAAGTAACCCACCGTACGGCCGGACGCCATGGAAGTTCCCCCGTGAACCTCGGAAATCGCCACCCCGGCCGGGCTGTTCGAAGCCCGGCATGAGCACGACCGTAGCCCGTCGAAAACGGAAAAGCTAGATCCATTTTCTGCGTCGACATGAAGATCTGTTCTCATCTGACGCTTCGACAGGAAGATCTGTTGGCAGACGTCGGGACGACGACAAGGCCCCGCTCCCGGACCGGGGAGCAGGGCCTCGTGCGGCGGCCGACGGGGGGCCGGCCGGTCACGACCGACTGATGACGGTCAGTCGGTGGCGGGGTGGGAGCGGGTGGCAGCGGTCAGCGCCTGCGCCTGGGCGCGCAGCGCGTCGAGCTGCTCCTGGAGGCCCGCGGGCGCGGAACCGGGGAGCTGCCGGGACGGGCTCGCGGCGGCACCCGGGACGGTGGGCAGCGCCGGCACGCTCGGGAGTTGGCCGAGCAGGCCCTGCAACGCGGCGAGGAGCTGCTGGACGACACCTCCGACGTCGGGGACGGCCGAGGTCACCGTCGAGAGCAGGCCGGTGACCAGCTTGACGACGTCGCCGAGCGCCCCGAGGGCCGCGCTCGGGTCCGGCGTGGCCGGGACGGCGGGCAGGGCCGGCAGGGCGGGCAGGGCCGGGACCGTCGGGGCTCCGGGCACGGTGGGCGTTCCGGGCACGGTGGGGGTGTCCGGCAGGGTGGGCACCGTCGGCACGGTCGGGGTGTCCGGCACCGTCGGCACGGTAGGCGCCGTCGGTACGGTCGGGGTGCCCGGTGCGGTGGGGGTGTCCGGTGCGGTGGGCGCCGTCGGCACGGTGGGGGTGTCCGGCGCAGTGGGGCTGTCCGGCACGGTGGGCGCCGTCGGGACGACGGGGGCGGAAACGGTGGTGCGGGGGGCCGCGGCTCCCTGGCCGGCGGCGGTGGCGGACGCCGTGGCGACCATGGTCAGCGCGAGAGCTGCGGTCAGGGTGGCGGCCATCCGGGTGGAACGCATGGGTACTGCTTCCTCTCAGTGCGAGTCAGGCGAGATCGCCTGACTCACACCGTGCGGTCGCCGTCCGGGCCCGGCCACCGCAGGTACGCCGAACGGCGGCGCGCCGGACGACGGCTCGGCCCTCCGCCCGACCGCTCAGCCCTCCGCCCATCCCGCGGTGCTGCGGTGCGCCCCCAGCCCGACCGAGTCGAACTCGTCCGCCCGCCCCGGTTCGACGGACCCGCCGAGCCACCGCAGGGCGCGCGAGATCGGGGTGCCCTCGGCCGGCGCGGGCTCGAACTCGCCACTGGCGAGCGGGCCCAGGACGACCCGGCCGTCGAACCAGCCGGCGGCGCGCTGGGTCCCGCCGCCACCGAAGTACTCGGCCTCGACGCAGACGATCGGACCGGCCTTGGACCAGGCGGCGAGCCGGAGTTCGAACCCGTCGGAGTACCCGCCGAATCCCGCCCCGCCGAATCCCGCCCCGCCGACGGACCTGGACACCGCGGCGTCGCCCTGGAGCGCGGACAGCACGGCGGGGGTGACCGGGATGAGCGCCAGCCCCTGGGCCAGCGGCACCACCCGGGCCGCCGGCACCTCCGCCGCCGCCACCGTCAGCAGCTCCAACATGCCGATCAGCGCTCGGAGTTCATACGACATGCCCGACATGCTGTCCCACCGCACCGACAGTCGGCCCGGAATTTATCGTTCCGTGCCCGCACGGAGACCGTAGAGCAGGGTGAAGAGGGTCACGTCCACGGCGTCGTCGGCCGTACTCGGACCTTCTTCGGACAAGCCGTCGAAGATGTCGGCCAGTTGGGCGCGGAGCCGGGTCAGCCGGTCCGGGTCGAGCCGGAGGGTGAAGTGCGCGAACAGTCCGGCCGACGGGCCCGAACCGTCCTGCGGGCGGCTGAAATCCAGCCGCCCGTCGGCCACATGGGCGCGGAACTCGCCGCGGACCCGGTCGATCGCGGCCAGCATGGCGTCGTACGCCTCGGAGCGGGCCGGGGAGTCGGCGGTGAACATCTCCGGGGCGAGCCGGATGGAGTCCTGGGCGACCCGGTAGCGGCTCTCCACGATGCCGGAGACCAGCCGGGTGCCCGCCACCAGGACCAGCCCGGCCTTCTCCAACTGCTTGATGTGCCGGTAGAGCTTGGTCTGTGGCTCGCCGAGCTCGGCGGCGAGCTCCTTGGCGGTCAGCGGACGGTCCTCGGCGGTCTTCAACGCGCCGAGGATGGCGAGGCGCAGCGGGTCGGCCAGTGCCTTGAGCACCGCGACGTCGCCCACCTGGCGCTCCTTGACCCAGGTGGTGGGCTGCTGCTGCTCGTCCCCGTCGGCGGGTTCCTGTTCGTGCTCGGCCACGGGCCCACCCTCGCAGATCGGCCGCTCCGCCCGCAATCACCTCTCGGTGAGCGCTCACCCTTGCGCAATCACTCACGCTCACGCCATCATTCACGTGAGCGTGAACGGTGTCGGAGAACGCGAACGATGGGGGTCGGTCCATGACGGAGCACACCACGGCGACGGCCGAGCGGACGGCGGTCGGACCGGCGGACCCGCCGCCGCCCGTCCCGCTGCGGCGCAACCTGCGGTTCCAGGCCCTGTGGGCCGGCACCTCCTGCGCGACCCTCGGCCTGATGATCGGCGAGACCGCCTTCCCCCTGCTGGTGCTCGCCCTCACCGGCTCGTCCACCGCCGCCGGAGCCTTCGGCGCCGTCCAGATGACCGCCACCCTGCTGCTCGGCGTGCACGGCGGCTCGGTCGCCGACCGGTGGGACCGCCGCCGGGTCCTGGTCGCCTCCGACGCCGTCCGGCTGCTGGCCCTGGCCAGCGTCCCGGTGGCCCTGGCGCTCGACCGGCTGACCCTGGCCCACCTGCTGGTGGTCGCCGCGCTGGTGGGCGCGACCATCGCCTACAGCGGCCCGGTCCGGCTGCTGGCCCTGCGCTCGGTGGTCGCGCCGGAGCAGCTGTCGCAGGCGCTCGCCCAGGACGAGGCCCGGATGAGCGGCGCCGCGCTGGCCGGCCCGCCCCTGGCCGGGTTCCTGTTCGGACTCGGCCGCTCGGTGCCCTTCCTCGGCGCCGCGTTCGCCTCGCTGGTCGCGCTGATCACCGCACTGCTGGTGCGCTTCCCGGCCGGACCGGCGGCCGCGGCCGGGCAGCCGGGCCGCGTGGGCCGTAACGAGCAGGACGCGCAGAAGGAGCAGGAGGAGCAGGAGGACGAGGGCGGCGCGCTGGCCGGCTTCCGTCTCCTCGCCGCCTCCCCGCTGCTGCGCCCCGCGCTGGCCGTCCTGCTGGTGATCAACCTGACCGGGGCGGCGCTGCTGCTGCCCGTCATGGTGCTGCTGCGCGAACACGGCACCAGCAGCGGCGGGATCGGCCTGGCGCTGGCCGGCGAGGCGGTCGGCGCGCTGGCCGGGGCGACCCTGGTCTCCCGGCTGCACCGGCTGGCCGGCCCCGGGGTGCTGCTGCTCGTGGTGGCCTGGACCGCCGTGCCCGTCCCGCTGGCACCGCTGCTGCCCGGCGGGGCGGTCACCGTGTTCGCCGCGCTGTTCCTGGTCGGCGCGGGCGTCCCGGCCCTGCGGGTGATGCTCGACCTGCTGGTCTTCCGTCAGGTGCCGGACCGGCTCCGCGGCCGGGTGATCGCCGCGACCATGACGCTGCTCACCGCCGGGATGCCGGCCGGCTCCTTCGCCGCCGGCCTGCTGCTGGACCGCTTCTCCCCCGCCGTCACGCTCGCCGCGATCGCCGCCCTGCTCGCCGCCGCCCTGCTGCCCGCCACCGCGAGCCGCACCCTGCGCCGCGCCACCTGGCCCGCCGCCGCGCCGGTGTGAGCCCAGGGCTGAACGCCGGTCACCCGCACGGCCGCCCGCCGCATGCGGCGGGCGCGGCAACCGGGTGAACTGGCCGGGTACGGCCCGCCTCCGGGGCTCCCTCCCCGGCGCCCCCGCTCCCCCGCGCAGCCGACCGGGGCCGTACCGGAGGAGGACCGATGAGCACCACGGACGCGCCCCCGCCCGGCCCCGGGGGCGAGGCCGGCCCCGGGGGTACGACCCGCCCCGGGGGTGAGGCCGGCCCCGCCACCCGGGAGCGCGGCGGCTCGGTGGCCGGCCGACTGGCCGCCGCCCCGCGGATGTCCTGGATCACCCTCGCCCTGATGACCACCAGCTCGGTCGCCAGCCTGCGCTCCGCCCCGACCATGGCGGTGTACGGGCTGGCCTGCGTCTTCCTCTACCTCGTCCCCGCGGTGGTGTTCCTGCTGCCGACCGCGCTGGTCTCCGCCGAGTTGGCCTCCGGCTGGGAGGGCGGCGTCTACCGCTGGGTCTCGGAGGGCCTGTCGAAGCCGCTGGGCTTCCTGGCCGTCTGGTGCCAGTTCGCGATGACGATCTTCTACTACCCGTCGCTGCTGGCCTACGTGGCCTCGACCATCGCCTACGTGGTGAACCCCCGGCTGGCCAGCAACGGCCCGTACACCGCGGTCGTGATCATGGTGCTGTACTGGACCGGCGTCTGGGTCTCCTCGCGCGGGACGAAGGCGGTCGCCGGACTCTCCTCGATGGGCCTGGTGATCGGCACCCTGATCCCCGGCACCCTGCTGGTGGTGCTCGGCTTCGTCTTCCTCGGCGAGGGCAACTCCTCGGCCGCCCCGATGGACACCTCGCACCTGTTCCCGCAGTGGACCGGGCTGGCCAGCCTGGTGCTGATCGTCAACAACTTCCTCAGCTACTCCGGCATGGAGATGAACGCGGTGCACGTCTCCTCGCTGCGCGACCCGGCCAGGGAGTTCCCGCGGTCGATGTTCACCGCCTCCGCGATGGTGCTGGCGATCTTCATCCTGCCGGCGCTGGCGATCAGTTGGGTGGTGCCGTCCAGCGAACTGAGCCTCACCGCCGGGGTGATGCAGGCCTTCGACGCCTTCTTCCAGTACTTCGACATCGGCTGGCTCACCCCGGTCATCGCGGTCGCCCTGATCGCCGCCTCGCTCGGCGGCATGCTGACCTGGCTGGCCGGGCCTTCCAAGGGCCTGCTGCTGATCTCCCGTCAGGAGGGCTATCTGCCGCCGTTCCTGCAGAAGCTCAACCGCGAGGGCGTCCAGCAGAACCTGCTGGTCTCCCAGGGCGTGGTCACCACCGCCATCGCCCTGCTCTACGCACTGATCCCGAACGTCTCCAGCGCCTACTGGATCTTCTCGGTAATCACCACCCAGGTGTACCTGATCGTCTACCTGCTGATGTTCAGCGCCGCGATCCGGCTGCGCCGCACCCAGCCGGACCACCCGCGCGGCTACCGGGCCCCGGCCCTGGTGCCGATCTGCGTGATCGGCCTGCTCGCGTCGGCCGCCGCGATGGGCATCGGCTTCGTGCCGTCCTCGCAGTTCGGCAGCGGCAGCGTCTGGTCGTACATCGGGATCGTCGGCGGCGGCCTGCTGCTCCTCGGGCTGGTCGTCCCCCTCCTCTTCCTGCGGCTGCGCAGGCCGAGTTGGCGCTCGCCCGAGGCGGCGGCCGAGCTGGCCGCCCAGGAGGCGCAGGAGCTGCGCCGGACCGAAGGAGGCACGACGTCATGACCACCGGCCTGATGGCCTCCCGCCACCGCTGGATCTACCTCGGCTCGATCGTGCTGCTGGTCGCGATGCTGGTCACCGGCCTGCTGTCGTTCACCCAGCTGCACGCCACGAACCTGGCGAACGAGAAGGCCGGGCAGCTCGCCGCGAGGCTGGGTACGGCCGGCTACCCGGTGCCCACCCGGGACCAGACCACCCACACCCTCGGCGAGGACGGCGGCGCGGTCTGCGCCGACCCGGCGAACGCGCTCAACCAGGCGCAGTGGACGTACGGGATGTCCAACGGCGCGGGCGGGCCGGGCCAGCGCCCGGTGCTCTCCGACCGCGAGGTGGTCAAGGCCGAGGCGATCGTGCTCTCGGTGTACTGCCCGGACCGGCTCGCCGCCATCCAGGACAAGATCGACGACCTCGACCTGCGCGACACCGTGCGCAAGTAGGAGCCCCAGATGACCGACGAACTCGCCCGGCGGATCGACGGGTTGATGCCCCGGGCGTGGACCGACCTGGCCGAGCTGGTGGCCATCCCGTCCGTCGCCGACCCCCGGCAGTACCCGCCGGAGAAGTGCCGGGAGGCCGCCGAGTGGGTCGCCGACGCCTTCACCGGGGCCGGCCTGCGCGACGTCCACCTGGAGGAGACCCCGGACGGCAGCCACGCCGTGGTCGGCCACCGCCCGCCCCCGCCCGGCGCCCCGACCGTGCTGCTGTACAGCCACTACGACGTCCAACCGCCGCTGGACGAAGCCGCCTGGACCTCCCCGCCGTTCCGGCTCACCGAGCGCGACGGCCGCTGGTACGGGCGCGGCGCCGCCGACTGCAAGGGCAACATCGTCATGCACCTCACCGCGCTGCGGGCGCTCGGCGAGGACGTCCCGGTCGGCCTCAAGCTGGTGGTCGAGGGCTCCGAGGAGCAGGGCACCGGCGGCCTGGAGCAGTACGTGCCCCCGCACGCCGGGGAGTTGCACGCGGACGCCCTGCTGATCTGCGACACCGGCAACGCCGCCGTCGGCGTGCCCACCGCCACCACCTCGCTGCGCGGGGTCGTGACCGTGGTGGTCGGCGTCGAGGCGCTCACTGGCGACGTCCACTCCGGCATGTTCGGCGGCCCCGCCCCGGACGCCCTGGCCGCGCTGATCCGGATGCTGGACTCGCTGCGCGACGCCGACGGCGGCACCCGGATCGAGGGCCTGGACTGCACCGGCAGCTGGAGCGGCGTCGGCTACGACGAGGGCGCCTTCCGGACCGACGCCGGGGTGCTGGACGGCGTCCGGCTGACCGGCTCCGGCACCGTCGCCGACCGGCTCTGGGCCCGCCCCGCCGTCACCGTCCTCGGCATCGACTGCCCGCCCGTGGTCGGCTCCGCGGCCGCCGTCCCGGCCACCGCCCGGGCCCGGGTGAGCCTGCGGGTGCCGCCCGGCACCGACGCCCGCGCCGCCCAGGACGCGCTGGTCGCCCACCTGGAGGCGGCCGCACCCTGGGGCGTCCGGGTCACGACGGAACGGGAGAGCGCCGGCGCGCCGTTCCGGGCCGGCACCGGCGGGCCCGCGTACGCCGCGCTCGACAAGGCCGCGCAGGAGGTCTACGGCAAGCCGCTGTCCTTCCTCGGCCAGGGCGGCTCGATCCCGCTCTGCAACGTCCTGGCCACCACCTTCCCGGCGGCGGAACTCGTGCTGATGGGCGTCGAGGAGCCGCGCTGCCTGATCCACGCGCCGAACGAGAGCGTCGACCCGGAGGAGATCCGGCGGATGGCCCACGTCGAGGCGCTGTTCCTCCGGCACTTCGCCAACAGCCCCTGACCATGGCGCAGTTGCGGGAAGTCGGCCACCATCGAAGGAGCCGACGTCGAACGACCCGCCATCGGACGACCCGACGCCGAAGGACCCCTACGCCGAAGGACCCCGGACCACCCGCCCCACCCGGCCCCGAGGAGGAGCAACCGTGCCCCGTCCGTTCACCACCGAGGACCACGCCGCCCGGATGGCCCGAGCCACCGCCGAGGCGACGGCCGCCGGGCTGGCCGGCCTGGTGGTCGCCCCCGGTCCCGACCTGAGCTACCTGTGCGGCTACCGGCCCACCGCCGTCACGGAGCGGCTCACCGCCCTCGTCCTCGCCCCCGGCCGCCGCCCCGCGCTGATCGTCCCCAGGCTGGAGCGCCCGGACGCCGAGAAGGCGCTCGGCGCCCCGGCCGTCGAGCTGCTCGACTGGTCCGACGGCGAGGACCCGTACGCCACCGCCCGCCCGCTGTTCGAGCCGGCCGGGCGCTACGGGATCTCCGACAACGCCTGGGCGATGCACCTGCTCGGCCTCCAGTCCGCCCTGCCCGGCAGCGGTTTCACCTCGCTCACCGAGGCGCTGCCGATGCTGCGCGCGGTCAAGGACACCGAGGAGTTGGAGCGCCTGGCCGCGGCCGGCGGCGCCGCGGACGCCGCCTACCGGGGCATCCTGGAGGTCGGCTTCGCCGGCCGCCGGGAGACCGACGTCGCCGCCGACCTCGGCGCGCTGCTGATCCAGTACGGCCACAGCCAGGTCGACTTCACGGTGGTCGGCTCCGGCCCCAACGGCGCCAACCCGCACCACGAGGCCGGGGACCGGGTCATCCGCACCGGGGACACCGTGGTGCTGGACTTCGGTGGCCTCAAGGACGGCTACGGCTCCGACACCACCCGGACCGTGCACGTCGGCCCGGACGTCCCGGACGAGGTGCGGCAGGTGCACGACCTGGTCCGGCTCGCCCAGCAGACCGCCTTCGAAGCGGTCCGGCCCGGGGTGAGCTGCCAGGAGATCGACCGGATCGCCCGGCGGGTGATCACCGACGGCGGGTACGGCGAGCACTTCATCCACCGCACCGGCCACGGCATCGGGATCACCACCCACGAACCGCCGTACCTGGTCGAGGGCGAGGAGCGGCCGCTGGTGCCCGGCATGTGCTTCTCGATCGAGCCCGGCGTCTACCTGCCCGGCCGGTTCGGGGTGCGGATCGAGGACATCGTCACGGTGACGGCCAACGGCGGACGACGCTTCAACAACACCCCGCATGAGCTCGGTGCCGTCGCCTGACCGGGGCGGCGAGGCCGCTCCGCCGGACCGTTCGTCCCCGTCACGGGACCTTCGTCCGCCAAGATTTGACCCAACTGTGCGATTTTCTTACGAGCCGGTCATCGTTCGCCCAGAGTCCTCCAAGCTTGCGTTGCTAGTTTCGCTGAACATGACGAAGCTGCTGAGCCCGGCCCCGCCGACCCCGGTGCGGGCCGGACGTCTGCGTCCCGTGACCGAACGCACCCGCCGGGGAGGCCTGGCCAGACTGCGACTGCTGGCCTGGCCGGCCTACCTCACCGCCTTCGTCTGGTTCCTGGCCACCCAGGGCATGGCCTTCGCCAACGACGTGGTCTTCCTCTGGCTGATCGGCGCCCTGCTCACCGCCGCCGTCCACAGCGGACACGGCCCCCGCGGCTTCCTGCTGGTGCTGCGCGACTGGGTCCCGGTGATGGCCGTGGTCTGGGCCTACTCGCTGCTGCGCGGCTACGGCGCCCACACCCCCTGGGCCCCGCACTGGCTGCCCCAGCTACGCTTCGACGAGGTGCTCGGCTTCGGGGAGACCTGGACCGTACGGCTCCAGCACGCGCTCTACACCCCCGGCTCGCCGCACTGGTACGACTACGTGGCGACGACCGTCTACCTCTCGCACTTCCTCGTCGTGTTCGTCCTGCTCGCCGTCCTGTGGCGGCGCTCCCACCAGCGCTTCCGTCAGCTCCTCGCCTGCTACTTCACGCTGACCTTCGCCGGCTTCGCCACCTACCTGCTCTACCCCGCCGACCCGCCGTGGCTGGTCGGCCAGCAGGGCAACATGCCCGAACTGCACCGGGTGGTCTGGGAGACCATCTCGAACACGGGCCTGCCGCAGGCCGACTCGCTGCTGGAGAACGGCAGCCAGTTCGCCAACGACGTCGCCGCGATGCCCTCGCTGCACTCCGCCTACCCGGCGATGCTGCTGTTCCTGTTCTGGCCCACCGCCCGGCCCTGGCTGCGCGCCCTGCTGGTCGCCTATCCGCTCGCCATGGCGTTCACCCTGGTCTACGGCGCCGAGCACTTCATCATCGACATCCTGGCCGGCTGGACGTACGCCGCCGTGGTGGTGTTCGGCCTGCGGTGGCTGCGCAACCGCCGCACCGCGCGGGCGGCGGCCAGGGCAGAATCGGCCGGGTGCACTCCCATTCCGTGAGGGGAACCCCGACACCGATGAAGCCGACCCCCGAGCAGCTGCGGGCCGCCCAGGACACCACCATCCCGGACGTCACCGGGCCCGGGCTGCGGGTGCTGTTCTGCGGCATCAACCCGGGCCTGTGGTCCGGGGCCACCGGGCACCACTTCGCCCGCCCGGGCAACCGCTTCTGGCCCGCCCTGCACCGCTCCGGCTTCACCGGGCGCCAGTACCGCCCGGACGAGCAGGGCGAACTGCCCGCCCTCGGCCTCGGCATCACCAACGTCGCCCCGCGCACCACCGCCAAGGCGGACGAGCTCACCGCCGAGGAACTGCGCGCGGGCGGCGCGGCGCTGCGCGAGCGGGTGCTGCGGCTGCGACCGCGCGTCCTCGCGGTGCTCGGGATCGGCGCCTACCGGACGGCCTTCGGGCAGCGCCGGGCCGCGATCGGACGCCAGCCGGAGGGCATCGGCGACACCGAGGTGTGGGTGCTGCCCAACCCCAGCGGCCTCAACGCCCACTACACCCTGGACGCGCTGGCGGCCGAGTTCCGCCTCCTCCGGGAGAGCCTCGACGACTGATCGGGCCGACCGCCCGGCCCGACCGGCCCGACCAGCCCGGGCGACCGGCTCGGGCGACCGGTCAGGCCGCCGTCAGCCCGGCGGGCAGCGGCAGCTCGCGCAGTTCGCGGATCAGTGCCCGGACGGCCGCCGTCCCGGCCAGCTCGGGGGTGGTGACGTACCCGACGAAGCGGCTGGGCGGCCGCGGGCCGAGGTCGGTGACGGCCAGGCCGGGCGGCGCGCCGAGCAGGGCCGTCCGGGGCATCACCGCCATGCCGAGGCCCTGGGCGACCAGCGAGAGCGCCACCGTGTCGTCCTCCGCGTCGACGGTCGCGGGCGGCAGCCAGTCCTGCCGCCGCCACCAGTCCCTGGTGTACGAGCCGCAGTTCTCCGCCCAGTCCACCAGCGGCAGCCGACGGGGCTCCGGGTGGCCCTGCGGGTGGGCGAGGGCGTACGACTCCCGGTACAGCCGCACCGCGACCAGCCCGGGCACGGACGGCGGACCGCCCGCGTCCAGGGTGGCCAGCCCGAGGTCGGCGCGCCCGTCCGCGACCTCCCCGGCGGTGCCCCGGCCGAGCTCCCGGACGATCCGCACCCGCGGGGTGAGTCCCGGGTGCTCGGCGGCGAGCCGGGCCAGGACGGGCGGCAGCAGGTTCGCGGCGGCACTGCGGAAGGCCGCGATCCGCAGCGTGCCGGTCAGCGGCCCCGCCGGGCCGGCACCCGCGCCCCGCACCTCGGGGCCCATCACCGCCAGCAGCCGCAGGATCCGGCGGGCGTAGCCGACCGCCCGCGCGCCGGCCTCGGTGGGGCGCGCGCCGTGGCGCCCGCGGTCGAAGAGCACCGCGCCGAGCTTCCGCTCGCAGGCGCGCACGGCGTGCGAGACGGCGGACTGGGTGGTCTCCAGGCGCGCGGCGGCCGCCGTGAAGCTCCGCTCCTCGTCGACGGCGACCAGGACGCGCAGCTCGTGCGGGGCGAGTTCGGTCATGCGGCGAACCTACCTCCCATCGAATCCGCTCATGGAAGGTGCCGGTCCATCGACGCCGGCCCCTGCCCGGCCGCTCCCCCGCTTCCTACGGTGGTCAACGTCCCCGCCGACCTCCCCCGTACGGAGTACCGCCGATGTCCCGTCCCACCGCCCGCGCCGTCCACCTGGTCTCCCGCCCCTCGGGCGCGCCGAGCGCCGAGAACTTCGCCTTCGTCGAGGTGACCGTCCCGGCGCTCGCCGCCGGCGAGGCCCTGGTCGAGAACCTCTACCAGTCCGTCGACCCGTACATGCGCGAGGAGATGGACGAGGGCGGCTGGCAGCTGCACGCCCCGCTGGAGGGCCGCACCCTCGGCCGGGTGGTGGAGTCCCGGGCCGACGCGCTGCCGGTCGGCGCCCTGGTCTCCCACCGGCAGGCCTGGCGCACCCACTCGGTGGTGACCGGCGACCGGGCCGGCCTGCTGCCCCACTTCGCGGGTGTCCCGCTCACCGCCCACCTCTCGATCCTCGGCGGCACCGGACTGTCCGCCTGGGTCGGCCTGACCAGGATCGCCCGGCTCCAGCCCGGCGAGACCCTGTACGTCTCGGCCGCGGCCGGCGGCGTCGGCACCGCCGCCGGCCGGATCGCCCGACTGCTCGGCGCCGGCCGGATCATCGGCAGCGCCGGTTCGGCCGCCAAGGTCGCCCACCTCACCGAGCACCTCGGCTTCGACGCCGCCTTCGACCACCACGACGGCCCGATCGCCGACCGGCTGCGCGAGGCCGCCCCGGACGGACTGCACGTCTACCTGGACAACGTCGGCGGCACGCACCTGGAGGGCGCGATCAGCGCGATGCGCGACCACGGCCGGATCGCCTGGTGCGGCGCCGTCGCCCAGTACAACAACCCGCTGGACCCGCCGCCCGCGCCGCGCAACCTCTACGACGTGGTCGGCAGGAGCCTGCGCCTGGAGGGCTTCCTGGTCCGCAACCACCTGGACGCCCGGCCCGAGCTGTACGACTTCGCCGTCCCGCACCTGCGCTCCGGCGCCCTCGTCCCGGACGAGACCGTCGTGGACGGCTTCGACCACGTGGTGGACGCCTTCCTGGGCGTGCTGCGCGGCGCCAACACCGGCAAGATGATCGTCCGGATCTGACCCCGGGGCCCCACAGGCCGGCGGCCGGACAGGGCCTAGAGCGGGGTGACGGCCTTCAGCACCACCAGCAGCGCCACCGCCGCGTTGAGCGCGCACAGCGCCGAGGCCGCCGTGCCGACCGCGGCCACCATCGCCGCCAGGCCCGCCGGGGTCTTGGCCGGCGGCCAGTTGCGGGCCGTCGGCACCGGGCCGAGCAGCGCGGCCACCCGGCGCGGCACCGGGCCGGGCGCCGGGGCCGGGGCGGCGAAGGCCGCGAAGCCGGGCACCGGGGCGGCGTGCGAGACCAGGGCCGCCCGGGCCACCGCCCGCGCCGTGATCCGCCGGTCGCCCACCGCCTGGGCCGACTCCTCGTCCGCCCAGCGCTCGGCGCTGAACGCCACCGCCGCCTGCAACGGCCGCAGGAAGGGGTTGACGCAGGCGGCGAGCTGGGTGGTCAGCAGGTAGCGGTGGTGGCGGTGGCGCAGGTGCGCCCGCTCGTGCGCGAGCAGCGCCTCCCGCTCGTCCTCGGCCAGCCCGGCCAGCATCCCGGTGGAGACCACCACCCGCCCGGGCGAGCCGGGCAGCGCGTAGGCGTACGGGCTGTGGTCCGGCAGTACCGCGAGGTCACCGGCCTCGGCCGGCGCCTCCGGCAGTCCGGCCAGCGCCCGCCGGGCCCGGGAGCGGACCCGCAGGTGCCGCACGACCGTCCGGGAACAGGCGAAGCCGACCAGCACCAGCAGCCACATCGCGGCGGTGCCGACCGTCTCGTGGTACGGCAGCGCGTGCCGCACCTCCGGGTCGGACCAGCTGTCCGGCAGCGGGTTGCCGGGGATCTGCGCGGTGCCCACCACGCCGATCAGCCCGAGGCAGAGCACGCTGCACACCGCCATCACGGCGCTGATCACGGTCATCAGCCGGGCGGCACCGCGCGGGTGCAGGTGCTGCTCGGTCAGCCGGGCGATCGGCACCGCGGTCAGCGGCAGGATCAGCGGGAGGAAGACGAAGAAGCCCACGGGTCAGCTCTCACGGTCGGCCGCTGCGGGCTCCACGGACGCGGCGTCCAACAGCGCCCGCAGCAGTTCCTCGTCGTGCGGCAGCAGCGCGGTGACGAAGCTGGCGAGGACGGCGTCCCGGTCCGCCTCGCCGTCGAGCATCCGGCGCATCCGCAGCGCGGCCAGCCCGGCGGCGTCGGCGGAGGCCTGCCACAGGTAGGAGCGGCCGGAACGGCTCCGGGAGACGGCGTTCTTGGCGTGCAGCCGGGACAGGATGGTCATCACCGTGGTGTACGCCAGGTCGCCGTCGATGCGTTCCTGGACCCACCCCGCGGTGGCCGGGCCGGGCGCCCGCTGGAGCACCGCCAGCACCTGCGCCTCCAGCTCGCCCTGACCACGCCGTCGGGTCGGCGCGTCCCCGGACGCCGGGGCGTGCCTCTCGTCTGCCATGACGGCCCACTCCCTCCGGATGCCGCTCCCCGGACCGACGCGGGGCGCGAGGCCATCCTAACGAGCCGACGCCTCCTCCGGACGGCCCAACGCGAGGGTTCGGGCCCGCACCACCGAACGGCCCGACGCGAGGACCCGGCAAGGACCCCGGGGACAGGCCCTACGCCCGGGCCCGCTGGGTGGCCGCGATGCAGCCCAGCACCACCACGGCCGTCACCGGCGCGGCCACCGGCAGCTCCTCACCGAGCAGCAGCACCGACCAGACCAGCGTCAGCAGCGGCTGGGCGAGCTGCAGCTGGCTGGCCCGCGGCACCCCGATCGCCGCCATCCCCCGGTACCAGCACACGAACCCGCCGAGCTGGGAGACCGCCGCGATGTACGCCAGTCCGACCAGCGCCTTCGCGCCGAGCCGGACGGGCTCGGCGGACAGCCCGTAGGCGGCGGTCAGCAGCATCACCGGTGCCGCGGCCACCACCGCCCAGGCGATCACCCGGGCGCCCGGGAGGTCCCGGGAGAGCCGCCCGCCCTCCGCGTACCCGGCCGCGCAGACCAGCACCCCGGCGAACAGGTAGAGGTCGGCGACGGTCGGCCGGCCGTGGCTCTGCAGCAGGGTGAAGCCGAGCACGGCCGCCGCCCCGGCCAGCGCCGCCGCCCAGAACGCCCGGGACGGCCGGCGGCCGGTGCGCAGCGCCGAGGCCACCGCCGTGGCCAGCGGCAGCAGGCCGATGACCACCGCCGAGTGGGCGGTCGAGGAGGTCCGCAGGGCGAGCGTGGTGAGCAGCGGGAAGCCGATGACGCAGCCGGCCGAGACCACCAGCAGGCCGGGCCGCTGCCGGGCCGTCGGCAGCGGGGCGCCGGAGGCCAGCAGGTAGAGCCCGGCGAGCA
Organism: Kitasatospora sp. NPDC059827; assembly: GCF_042731675.1. NCBI lineage: Bacteria > Bacillati > Actinomycetota > Actinomycetes > Kitasatosporales > Streptomycetaceae > Kitasatospora > Kitasatospora sp. NPDC059827. The sequence continues at coordinate 97,331 of NZ_JBHWIV010000015.1, forward strand.
GCCCGGCCAGGGCGCCGCGCAGTCCGGTCGAGGTCCACGGGCCGAAGCCGTCGAGGGACCACACGGTGGCCGGGAAGGTGAGCGAGAAGGAGGCCACCCCGAGGGCGGCGAGGGCCGTTCCGGAGGCGGTGCCGGGGGCGCCCGTCCCGGGTGCTATCGCCGCAGGTCGGGTAGCGCTATCTTGTGCCGTCATGAACGAGCGTAGCAGCGTGGTCGAACTCGCCGAAAGCCTCCGGCGGGAGGTCGAGCGCTACCCGGAAGGGCGAAAGCTGCCGTCCAGCCGGGCCCTGATGGAGCGCCACCAGGTCAGCCCGGTGACGGTCTCCCGCGCCATCGCGGTGCTGGTCGCCGAGGGGCTCGTGGTCTCCCGGCCGGGTGCCGGGGTGTTCCGGGCCGCGGCCTTCGCCGCGGCCCCCGACTCCCCGGCGGCACCGGCCGCCCGGCCCGGCGACCTCTCCTGGCAGGAGGTCGCGCTCAGCGCCGACTCCGGCCCGCGCGACCTGCTGGCCGCACCGGTGTTCGCCACCCTCCAGGTGCCGCCGCCGGACGTCATCGACCTCAACGGCGGCTACCCCCACTCCTCGCTGCTGCCCGAGCGGCTGCTCGCCGCCGCCCTCGCCCGGGCCGGCCGCCGCCCGGGCGCCTGGGACCGGCCGCCCACCGACGGCCTCACCGAACTGCGCGGCTGGTTCGCCCGCGACATCGGCGGCCACGCCGGACCGATCAGCGCCGGGGACGTCCTGATCACCTCCGGCGGGCAGGGCGGCCTGACCGTGGCGATGCGCTCGCTGGCCGCGCCCGGCTCGCCGGTGCTGGTCGAGTCGCCGACCTACTCGGGCATCCTCGCGGTGGTGCGCGCGGCCGGGCTGCGGCCGGTGCCCGTCCCGGTCGACGCCGACGGCGTCCGCACCGAGCTGCTGGCCGACGCCTTCGAGGCCACCCGGGCCCGGGTGTTCGTCTGCCAGCCGCTGTTCCAGAACCCCACCGGCGCGGTGCTCTCGCCCGCGCGCCGGGCGGAGGTGCTGCGGATCGCCCGGGCCGCCGGGGCGTTCGTGGTCGAGGACGACTTCGCCCGGCTGCTGGTCCACGCGGACGCCCCGGCGCTGCCGCGCCCGCTGGCCGCCGACGACCGGGACGGGGTGGTGGTGCACCTGCGCTCCCTCACCAAGGCCGCCTCCCCCAACCTGCGGGTCGGCGCCCTCACCGCGCGCGGCCCGGCGCTCGCCCGGCTGCGGGCCACCCAGGTGGTGGACAGCTTCTTCGTGCCCCGGCCGCTCCAGGAGGCGACCCTGGAGCTGGTCTCCGACCCCGGCTGGGCCCGTCACCTGCGCACCCTCGGAGCCGAACTGCGCGACCGCCGCACCGCCGCCGTGGCCGCCCTGCACCGGGAACTGCCCGGTGTGCTCGGCGCCCACCGGCCCGGGGGCTACCACCTGTGGCTGCGGCTGCCGGACGGCACCGACGACGCCGCCCTGGTCGCCGCCGCCCGGCGCCGGGGCGTCCAGGTCACCCCCGGCCGGCCGTACCACGCCGCCGAACCCCCGGCCCCGCATCTGCGGCTGAGCTACGCCGCCGCCGACAGCCCCGCCCAGGTCGCCGAGGGCATCCACCGACTGCGGACGGCCTACCAGGAGTCGACCGGCTGACCGCGCCCCGACCCCGACCCCGGCCCCAGCCCCAGCCCCGGCCCCGGCCCCGCGCGGCGGCCGCTACGCCCGGTACCCGGCCATCCGCTCCAGCCGCGCGATCCGCTCCGCCATCGGCGGATGGGTGGAGAACAGCCGCGCACCGGCCTCGCCCGGCCGGAACGGGCTGGCGATCATCATGTGGCTCGCCGTCTGCAGCTGGGGCTCCGGCGGGAGCGGCAGCTGGCGGGTACCGGCGTCGAGCTTGCGCAGCGCACTGGCGAGGGCGAGCGGGTCGCCGGTGATCCGGGCGCCGTCGGCGTCGGCCTGGTACTCGCGGGAGCGGCTGACGGCCATCTGGATCAGCCCGGCGGCGATCGGCCCGAGGATCATGATGGCGAGCATCCCGAACAGCCCGGGGCCGTCGTCGTCCTCGCTGCGGCCGAACGGGATCAGCCAGGCGAAGTTCACCAGGAACATCACCACCGAGGCCAGCGCCCCGGCGACCGAGGAGATCAGGATGTCCCGGTTGTAGACGTGGCTGAGCTCGTGCCCGAGCACCCCGCGCAGTTCGCGCTCGTCCAGGATCTGCAGGATGCCCTCGGTGCAGCAGACCGCCGCGTTGCGCGGGTTGCGGCCGGTGGCGAAGGCGTTCGGGGCCGGCGTCGGGGAGATGTAGAGCCGGGGCATCGGCTGCCGGGCCGAGGTGGAGAGCTCGCGCACGATCCGGTACAGCCCGGGTGCCTCGAACTCGCTGACCGGCCGGGCCCGCATGGCCCGCAGCGCGAGCTTGTCGCTGTTCCAGTAGGCGTAGGCGTTCGTCCCGAGGGCGACCAGCAGGGCGATCACGAAGCCGGTCCGGCCGAAGAAACCGCCGATCACCAGGATCAGTGCCGAGAGGCCACCGAGCAGGACGGCGGTCCTCAGTCCGTTGTGCCGGCTGTGCACGTCAGGCCCTCCAGTGGTGCGGTGGGGAAGCCCTTTCTGCCTCGTCCCTCTTGCCCGCTCAACGGGCGGGCCCCGGGACCTTGTTCCCTTGTGACCGACGCGACACCCGGTCGGCGGCTCAGAACAGCGAGCCGCCGGCCACCTGGAGGACCAACTGCGGGGCGACCGAGAGCACCACCGCCGCGGAGGCGGTGAGCCCCAGCGTGGCGGTCAGGCCGACCGGCAGCCGCCGCTCGGCACCGTCCTCGGCCGCGACGGCGGACGCGTCGGCCGGGGCGAACAGCCGGGCCGTCCACAGCAGGTAGTAGTACAGGGCGACGACCACGTTGACGGCCATCACCACGGCCAGCCACCCCAGCCCGGCGTCCACGGCCGCGCGGAACACCACGACCTTGCCGAACAGGCCGATCACGCCGGGCGGCAGCCCGGCCAGGCAGAGCAGAAAGAAGGCCAGCGCCAGCGCCGTCCAGCGGTTGCGGGCGAACAGGCCGCGGAAGTCGTCGACGCTCGTCCCGGCCCGGCGGCCGACGGCGGCGACCACCCCGAAGGCGCCGAGGTTCACCACGCCGTAGATCAGCGCGTACGCGGCGGTCGCGCCCAGCGGATCGGCCCCGGTGGGCGCGTAGCCGGCCGCGGCGAGCGGCACCAGCAGGTACCCGGCCTGACCGACCGAGGACCAGGCCAGCAGCCGCACCGCGCTGTACCGGGTGTCGAAGCGCTGCCGCAGCGCGCCGACGTTGCCGACGGTCATGGTGACGGCGGCCAGCACCGCGAGCACCAGACCCCAGGTGTGGGCGTACGGGCGGAACGCGACGGTGGTGGCGAGCGCCAGCCCGGAGAGGCCGGCCGCCTTGCCGACCACCGAGAGGTAGCCGGCCACCGGCAGCGGGGCGCCGGTGTAGGTGTCGGGCACCCAGAAGTGGAAGGGGACGGCGGCGACCTTGAAGGCGAAGCCGACCAGGGTCAGCACCGCCCCCGCCTCGGCCAGCGCCTTGAGCTGGGCGGGCGCGTGCTCCAGCCCCTGGGCGACGGCGCCGAGGTGCAGGCTGCCGCTGGCGGCGTAGACGAAGCCGATGCCGAGCAGCATCACGGCTGTCGCGGTGACGGAGGAGACGAAGAACTTGAACGCGGCCTCCGCGCCCCGCCCGTCCCGGCGCAGCGCGACCAGGGCGAAGGCGGGCAGCGAGGCGACCTCCAGGGCGATCACCATGGTGGCGAGGTCGCGGGAGGCGGGCAGCAGGGCGGCGCCGGTGGCGCTGGAGAGCAGCAGGAACCAGTACTCGCCGCGGGGCAGCTTCTGGTCCTCGACGGTGTGCATCGACAGCAGCGCCGCGATCAGCGCGCCGCCGAGCGCCAGCAGCTGGAAGACCAGCGCGAAGTGGTCGGCGACGTAGGAGCACCCGGTGGTGTCAGTGGCCCCTGCTACGTTCCGGAGGCAGAAGGTGGCCCGGGGTGATCCCCCGGTGAGGGGGAGGAGGGCGAGCAGGGCGAGGGCGAGTCCGGCCGCGGCCAGGCGGCCGAGCCAGCGCTTGTGCCGGTCGGGCAGGAAGAGGTCGGTGACCAGCACCGCGAGGGCGGCCACGGCGGCGATCAGCGGGGGCGCGATCGCCACCCAGTCCACGGACTGGATCAGGCTGCCCGGGTTGGCTACGGCGAGGGAGGTCACAGTGTGCTGCCCCGTGGAGTGAGGTCCGAGTGCGGCGGTGTGGGCTGCGAGCACGGTCAGCCACCCCCGAGGAGGTGCTTGACGGCCGGGTCGGAGAGCCCGAGCAGGAGGGCGGGCCAGAGTCCGGCCACCAGGGTGAGCGCGGCCAGCGGTGTCCAACTGACGGCCTCGTACGGCCGCAGGTCGGGCACCTCGGGCACCGGCGCGGGCTGCTCGGGGTCGCCCATGCAGACGCGCTTGACCACGATCAGCAGGTAGCCGGCGGTGAGCAGGGTGCCGAGGCCGGCCAGGACCATGTAGGTGACGAAGGCCGGGCGGGACAGCCCGGCGGCCGGGTCGAAGGCGCCGAACATGGCGAGCAGCTCGCCCCAGAAGCCGGCCAGGCCGGGCAGGCCGAGGCTGGCGACGGCGGCGAAGGCGAGCAGCGCGCCGATCCGGGGTGCCCGGCCGTACAGGGCGGCGCCGGTGGCCCCGGCGAGGGTGTCCAGGTCCGCCGTGCCGTAGCGGTCCTTGACCGCCCCGACCAGGAAGAACAGCAGGCCGGTGATCAGTCCGTGGGCGATGTTGGCGAACAGCGCGCCGTTGACGCCCACCGGGGTGAGGGAGGCGATGCCGAGCAGCACGAAGCCCATATGGCCGACGGAGGAGTAGGCGATCAGGCGCTTGAGGTCGCCCTTGGCGCCGGGGCGGGCCAGCGCGAGGCAGGCCAGCGAGCCGTAGACGATGCCGACGGCGGCGAAGGCGCCCAGGTAGGGGGCGAGCGTCGCGGTGCCGTCCGGCACGACCGGGAGGAGCACCCGGACCAGTCCGTAGGTGCCCATCTTGAGCAGCACGCCCGCGAGCAGCACCGAGCCGACCGTCGGGGCGGCGGTGTGGGCGTCGGGGAGCCAGCTGTGCAGCGGCCAGGCGGGGGCCTTGACGGCGAGCCCGACCATGATCGCCAGCGCGGCGACCACCTGGGTGGTGTGGCTCAGGCCGTTGCCGTGCCCGGCGGCCAGTGCCTGCATGTCGAAGGTGCCGGCCTTGCTGCCGATCAGCAGGAAGCCGAGCAGCATCACGGCCGAGCCGAGCAGCGTGTAGAGGATGAACCGGTTGGCCGCCGGGGTCCTCGCGCCGCTGCCCCAGCGGGCGATCAGGAAGTACATCGGGATCAGCACGATCTCGAAGGACAGGAAGAACAGGATCAGGTCCAGCACCGCGAAGGTGGCGAGCATGCCGACTTCGAGGAGCAGGAACAGCCCGACGAAGGCCTGCGGCGAGGGGACGCCATCCCCCTCCGGCAGCCGCTTCTCCGAGTACAGCGCGCAGAGGAAGGTGAGCAGCGCGGTCAGCACGACCAGCGGCAGCGAGACGCCGTCCACGCCGAGGTGGAAGCGCACGTGCAGGGCCGGGATCCAGTCCAGGTCGGTGGTGGCCTGCATCCGGGCCGGCGCGTCGTGGTCGAAGCCGGCCGCGAGGACGACGGAGAGCAGCAGCACCGCGCCGGTGAGGACGGAGTTCAGCCGCAGCGCCCGGCGGCCGGCGACGGCCCGGTCCGGGCCGAACACCGGCGCCAGGGTGAGCGCGGCGCCGAGCAGTGGCAGCACCAGGAGGGCGATGAGGACCGCGTTCATCGGGGGCTCCCAGCTTCGGCGGCGGACGGGACGGAGGGGACGGGGGCGGGGAACGACAGCACCGGCTACACCGCCACCAGGACGGCCAGCAGGACGACCCCGGCCAGCAGGGCGCTGAGGTAGGTCTGGGCGTTGCCGGTCTGCGCGAGCCGGACGGCCCGGCCCAGCAGGTTGGCGCCGATCCCGCTGCCCTGCACGTAGCCCTCGACGACCTCGCGGTCGAGGAAGCGGACCAGCCGGGCCGCCGCGACCACCGGCCGGACGAACAGCAGGTGGTAGAGCCGGTCGACGCCGAAGCCGTGCCGGGCCGGGCCGAACAGCGGGCCGAGCAGGGTGCGCCCGGGGTCGGCGACGACCACCTCGGCGGCCGGGGCTCCGGCCTGCTCGGGCACCCTCCCGGCGGCGGCCGGGGCCGGCCGGCCGGTGGCCAGCCGTGCGGTGGCCGAGCGCCAGGCGCCGTACGCGGCGAGCACGCCGACCACGGCGAGCCCGGTACCGGTGACGGCGGTGACGCCGGTGGGGCGCAGCGAGCCGCCGTCCAGCAGCGCGGGCAGCCAGTCCGAGCGCAGCCCGGCGACGCCGAAGCCGATGGTCGGGACGGCCAGCACCCACAGCGGCCAGCGCATCGCGGGCGGCTCGGCGGTGGCCGGGTCGGCCTCGTCCGGCTCGGGCGAGTAGGGCGCGTCGGCCTCGGGGGCGGCCGGGGCGGCCTGGGCCGCCCGAGCCGGTGCGGCCGCGCCGGCCGGGCTGTGGAAGGTGACCAGGAACAGCCTGGCCGCGTAGGCGCCGGTGAGCAGCGCGGTGAGCGCGGCCGAGATCAGCACGATCCAGCCGGCCGCCTGCGGCACCGCCGAGGCCGGGCCGAGGCCGTTGGTCAGCGCCTCGCCGTTGGCGGCGTGCTCGGCGGCGGTGAGCACCGCCTCCTTGCTGAAGAAGCCGGAGAACGGCGGCAGCCCGGCCAGCGCGAACAGCGCGATGCCCATCGTCCAGTGGGCGTCCGGGACGGTCCTGCGCAGGCCCGGGATCCGGGACATCGCGGAGATCGAGTTGGTGTGCGCGGCGTGGATCACCACGCCGGCGGCCAGGAACAGCAGCGCCTTGAACGCGCCGTGGCTGACCAGGTGGAACACCGAGGCCTCGCGGTCCCCGCTGGCCAGCGCGCCGGCCATGTAGCCCAGCTGGCCGACGGTGGAGTAGGCGAGGACCCGTTTGAGGTCGTCCTGGGCGAGCGCGCAGAGCGCCGAGCCGATCATCGTCACGGCGGCCATCACCGCGAGCACCACCAGGGCCGCCCCCGACTGGAGGAACACCGGCAGCAGCCGGGCCACCAGGTAGATGCCGGCCGCGACCATGGTGGCGGCGTGGATCAGGGCGGAGACCGGCGTCGGACCGGCCATCGCGTCCGGGAGCCAGGTGTGCAGCGGGAACTGGGCGCTCTTGCCGGCCACACCGGCGAGCAGCAGCAGCGCGACCAGCGTCGGGTGGCCGAGCCGGCCCTCGGTCGCGGCCGACAGCACGTCGGTGATCCGGAAGCTGCCGGCGTCCGCGGCGAGCAGGAAGATCCCGAACAGGAACGGCACGTCACCGAGCTTGGTGACCAGGAAGGCCTTGAGCGAGGCCGACCGGGCGTCGGCGCTCTCCCAGTGGTGGCCGATCAGGAAGTACGAGCAGACGCCCATGACCTCCCAGCCGACCAGCAGCACGACGAGGTCGCCCGAGTAGACCACCAGGAACATCGCCGCGGTGAACAGCGAGACCAGCGCCGCGTACGAGGGGTAGCGCCGGTCCTCCTTGAGGTACGCGGTCGAGTAGACCTGGACGCAGGTGGCGACCAGGCCGACCAGCACCGAGATCAGCGAGGTGAAGCCGTCCAGGTGAACGGAGAGCGCGATGTCCGGGCCGCCGGTCGGGGTGAGCCGGGTGGCGGCGTCCAGGGTCCGGCCGGTGCCGAGCTGGAGGGCGACCACCAGGGCGAGCACGGCCGAGACGGCGACCGGGACGATCGCCAGCGGCCGGGCCAGCCCGGGCGCCTTCTTGCCGACGGCCAGGGTCGCGGCGGCGCCGAGCGCGGGCAGCGCGGGGACGAGGACGGGCAGGGCGAGGTTCATGCGGTGGCCCGGCCCTTCAGTGCCTCGGCTGCGACCGGCTCGTCCTCGGCCGGGGTGTGCGGCTCGGCCGGGTCGCCGAGCGCGGTGGCCCGGTCGATGTCCGCCGTGCCCCGGGCCCGGAACAGCAGCAGGACGATGGCGAGCCCCAGCCCGACCTCGGCGGCGGCGACGGTGATGGTGAACAGGGTGAGCGCCTGCCCGGCGTGCAGCGAGTCGCGCAGCCAGGCGTCGAAGGCGACCAGGTCCAGGTTGACGGCGTTGAGCATCAGCTCGACGGACATCAGCACCAGGACGGCGTTGCGCCGGGCGAGCACGCCGTACACGCCGACACTGAACAGCAGCGCGGCGAGGACGACGGGGTAGGCGAGGTGCATCAGCTCTCCTCCGACGCGGACGACGAGGGCGACGCGGGTGCCGAGGGCTCGGGCTTGGGCGTGGTCGCGGCCACGGTCCCGTTCGAGCCGACCGGCCGTCCGGCCCGCAGCTTGCCCGCCCGCGGCGCCGGCACCCGGCGCCCGGACCCGCGCGACAGCACGATCGCGCCGACCAGCGCCGCCAGCAGCAGTACGGACAGCGCCTCGAAGGGCAGCACCCAGTTGCGGAACAGGCTGGCGCCGGTCACGGCGGCCGAACCGCCGCCCGCGCCGAGGTCGATCCAGGAGGTCCGGAAGGCGTCGACCACCAGGGTCACCAGCGTCCCGGCCGCGGCCAGCGCCACCACCAGGGCGACCCAGCGGTTCTCGGAGTCGGCGTCCGGCGAGCGCCCGATCGGCGCCCTGGTGAGCATCAGCCCGAACAGCACCAGGACGACCACCGAGCCCAGGTAGATCAGCACCTGCACCCAGGCGATGAACTCGGCCGTGAGCAGCAGGAACTCCACCGCCAGCCCGCCGAGCGCGACCACCAGCCAGAGCGCGGCGTGCACCAGCTGCTTGGTGGTCACGGAGACCACCGCCGAGCCGAGCACCGCGATGCCGACCAGCAGGAAGACGACCTCCTGCCCGGTCGGGGACAGGAACGAACGGGCGGCCGGCTCCAGGGAACCGGTCGCCGCGAGGAGCGTGGCAGCGGCGTTCACGCGTCGTCACCCTTCTCCTCGATGGCCTCGGCAGCGTCAGCAGCCTCGGCGGCCCCAGCGGCCTCGGCGGCCTCGATCGCTGCGGCGGCCGCGGCGGCCAGCTTGTCCGCCGCCTTGCGCGCGGTGGCGATCTCCTTGGGCTCCTCGGCCGCCGGGTCCAGCGCCGGCGGCGCCGGGACGGTCCACATCCACTCGCGGAGCTTCTCCCGCTCGTGGGTCAGCTCGTGGATGTCGGTCTCCGCGTACTCGAACTCCGGCGACCAGAACAGGGCGTCGAAGGGGCAGACCTCGATGCAGATCCCGCAGTACATGCAGAGCGAGAAGTCGATGGCGAAGCGGTCCAGCACGTTGCGGGTGCGGGCCCGGGCGTTCGGCTCGGCGGCCGGCAGCGTCTCCTTGTGGGAGTCGATGTAGATGCACCAGTCCGGGCACTCGCGCGCGCAGAGCATGCACACCGTGCAGTTCTCCTCCAGCAGCGCGATGACGCCGCGCGAACGCGGCGGCAGCACCGGCTGGACCTCGGGGTACTGCGCGGTGACGGTCTTCCTCGTCATCGTCCGCAGCGTCACGGCCAGGCCCTTGGCGAGGCCGGCACCGGGGAAACTCATGCGATCGCCACCTTGATGATGCCGGTGAGGGCCAGCTGGACGAGCGCGAGCGGGATCAGCACGATCCAGGCGAAGCGCATCAGCTGGTCCTCGCGCAGACGCGGGTAGGTGACCCGCAGCCAGATGACCACGAAGGCCAGCGCGAAGGTCTTGAGGAGCATCCAGAGCCAGCCGAGCTGGTCCGCCATCGGCCCGTGCCACCCGCCGAGGAACAGCACCGCCGTCAGCGCCGACACCACCAGGATGCCCACGTACTCGGACAGCAGGAACAGCGCGAAGCGCAGCCCGGTGTACTCGGTGTACGCGCCGAAGATGATCTCCGAGTCGGCGACCGGCATGTCGAACGGCGGCCGCTGGAGCTCGGCCAGACCGGCCGTGAAGAACACGAAGGCGCCGATGATCTGCCAGGGCAGCCAGTACCACTGCCAGGCGTCCAGGATCCCGGGCAGCGACAGGGTGCCGGCGGCCATCGCCACCGAGGCCGCCGCGAGCACCATCGGCAGCTCGTAGGACATCAGCTGGGCGGCCGTGCGCAGGCCGCCGAGCAGCGAGAACTTGTTCGCCGAGGCCCAGCCGGCCATCAGCTTGCCGATCACGCCGACGCCCATCACGGCCAGCACGAAGAACAGCCCGGCGTCGATCGCCTGGCCGACGAAGCCGTTCGGGCCGACCGGGATCGCCAGCAGCACGAAGAGGTACGGCAGCAGCGAGACGGCGGGCGCCAGCTGGAAGACCCGGCGGTCCGCGTCGGCCGGGACGATGTCCTCCTTCTGGGCGAACTTCACCCCGTCCGCGACGAGCTGGGCCCAGCCGTGGAAGCCGCCCGCGTACATCGGGCCGAGCCGGCCCTGCATGTGCGCCATCACCTTGTGCTCGGTCTGGCCGATGAGCAGCGGGAAGACCAGGAAGACGACCAGGGTGGCGACGCAGCGGAGCACCGTGTCGAGCAGGTTCACGCGCCGTCTCCGTCCTGGTCGGCCGCTCCGGCCGAGTTCTCGTCCTTCGCCCCGCCGGGCTCCTGCTCGCCGGGCCCGCCCGAGGGCTTCTCCTCGTGGGCGGGCACCGGGTGGTGCCAGGGCGCGTCGGAGGAACGGGGCCGGGCCGGGGCCTGGGGCTCGGCCGTCGGTTCGGCCGTCGGTTCGGCGGCGGTCTCGGCCGCCTGGCTGACCGAACCGGCGGACACCGACCGGGTCCGCCGCGGCCGGTCGGTCCGCACCGGCGGAGCGCCTTCGGCAGCGGGCACGCCGGGCACGCCGGGAGCAGCCGCGGCCTCCGGGGCCGCCGCCTCCTCGCCGCCCGCCTGGCTCGCCGAGCCCTCGGAGACCGACCTGGTCCGCCGCGGCCGGTCCGCCCGCACCGCCGGAGCGCCCTCGGCGGCAGGTGCGCCGGCGCCGGCCGCAGCCGCAGCCGCAGCCGCAGCCGCCCGAGGCGTACGCGCCGCCGCGCCGGCCGCCCGCGCACCGCGCGCGGGCCGCTCGGCCACCGGCGGCAGGGTGCCCTTGAGCGGCCCCCACTCGTTCGGGTCCGGCACGCCGGCCGGCTGCATCTTGCGCCGGGCCGGTCCCGCGCCGTGGTCCGACTCGCCCGGCTCCTTGGCGCCCGGCCAGTCCTTGGCGACCCGCGCCGCGAGCACGAACTCCTTGCGCAGCGGGTGCCCCTCGAAGCCGTCCGGCAGCAGCAGGGTGGCCAGGTGCGGGTGCCCGGGGAAGTCGATGCCGAACATCTCGTGGGTCTCGCGCTCGTGCCAGGCGGCCCCGGCGTACACCGCGACGGCGCTCGGCAGTGCGGCGCCGTCCCGCGGCACCCGGGTGCGCAGCGCGAGGTGCCGCACGCCCGGCGCCTCGACGGCGGCCAGGTGGGCGACGACGGAGAAGCCCTCGGCGAGCTCGTCGACGGCGCTCAGCCAGTCGAAGAAGCCCAGGCCCAGCACGTCCCGGGCGGTGGTGAGTGCCTCGATCCAGCGCTCGGCCGGCACGTCGACGGTGATCAGGCCGTACGCCTCGGCGCCGGTCGCCCACTCCCCGACCGACGCCGCGTACTGCTCCGCCGTGAGCGTCTCGACAGGTCGCTCGCCGCGCTCGCTCACGACACTCCTCCATCGTTCGGGGGCCCCGCCACCAGCGGCCGGCGCAGTGCCGCCGCGGGCGCGGTGTAGCGGCCGGGCAGGGACTCGGCGGCGATCTTCTCCTGGAGCTTGAGGATGCCCTGGAGCAGCGCCTCCGGCCGCGGCGGGCAGCCGGGCACGTAGACGTCGACCGGGATGATCTGGTCCACGCCCTTGGTGACGGAGTAGGAGTCCCAGTACGGGCCGCCGGAGTTGGAGCAGGCCCCGAAGGAGATGACGTACTTCGGCTCGGGCATCTGCTCGTAGAGCCGCTTGACGGCGGGCGCCATCTTGTCGGTGACCGTCCCGGAGACGATCATCAGGTCCGCCTGCCGGGGGCCGGGCGCGAACGGGATCACACCCATCCGGATGAAGTCGTGCTTGGCCATGGACGCGGCGATGAACTCGATCGCGCAGCAGGCCAGGCCGAAGTTGAAGCACCAGAGGCTGTAGCGGCGGCCCCAGTTGAGCACGACCTTGACCGGGTCCGGCGCGAGCCGGGCCAGCGGGCCGATGCTGCGGCGCTCGACGGCGCCGGGGGCGGCCGGGTCGGGCAGTCCGAGCGGGACGGGACCGCCCTGGCCACCGTGCGAGTGGGTGTGCGTCACGTCCATTCCAGAACGCCCTTCTTCCAGGCGTAGAGCAGTCCGACCGCGAGGAAGCCGATGAAGAGGAACATCTCGATCAGCGTTCCGGCGCCGTACCCGGCGGCGGCGAAGACGGTCGCCCACGGGAACAGGTAGATCGCGTCGACCGCGAAGATCACGTAGAGGAAGGCGTACACGTAGTAGCGGATCTGGGTGTGCGCCCAGTCCTCGCCCACCGGGTCCACCCCGCACTCGTAGGCGAGGAGCTTCTCGGGCGAGTACACCACCGGCCGGAGCAGCCGGTTGGCGGTGAACGCCACGGTCACGAAGAGCACCCCGATGACGGCCAGCAGGCCCATCGCGGCGTACGCGTCGAAGTAGCCGCCGCCGACCGACGGGTCGGCCGCGACGGCAGCCACCTGCTGCCCCTCCATGCCTTCGCCTCCACCTCGGCCGCGAACCCGCCCTCAAGACAGTTCTACGACTTTTCCTCACACGGTCTTAACCATGGCCAATGCGTGAGTCTAAGGGGAGGGCTCCACTCCCCCCGAAACCTGCCCGCTCCGCAAGACGTCCCGTGGACAACCCGGTGAACGCCCGGCGGCCCTCCGGGGTGGGGATAACCCCCGCCCCGGAAGATGTATCACCCCCATGGCACATCCCCTCCCCCGTTCGGGATGCTGGGGGCCGCCAGCTCGAACGAGGGGACGGATGATCCGATGAAGTCGCTGAACCGCGCCGTGGACGCCATCAAGGAGCAGGACGCTCGGATGGAGCGCCCGCCGCTGTACGGCGCGCGGATGTGGCGCCAGGTCGGACACCTGATGCTCAACTTCCCGCTGGGCATCGCGGGCTTCGTGCTCTCGGTGACCGCGCTGTCGGCCGGACTGGGCCTGTCGGTGACGGTGATCGGCCTGCCGGTGCTGGCCGCCGGCCTGGCCGGGTCCCGCGCCCTGGGCGCCCTGGGCCGCAGCCGGGCCCGCTCGGCGTACGGCTCCGCGATCGACGATCCGCAGCCGGTGAAGCAGCGCCGCCCGGGCCTGGTCGGCTACACCATCGCCCACCTCACCGACCTGCTGAACTGGCGCTCGGCGCTCTACAACGTGCTGATGCTGCCCTGGGGCATCCTGAGCTTCACCCTGACCCTGGTCTCGGTGATCACGCTGTGGCCGGTGCTGCCCTTCATCGTGCGCGCGATGGCCGCGGTCGACCGGATCCTGATCGAGTCGCTGCTCTTCCCCGGCGCGCTGGCCGAGCGGGTGCGCGAGCTGGAGGACGACCGCGGCACCGTGGTCGAGACCGCCGCCGCCGACCTGCGCCGGATCGAGCGCGACCTGCACGACGGCGCCCAGGCCCGGCTGGTCGCGCTGGCGATGGACCTCGGCATGGCCAAGGAGCGGCTGCGGGAGGTGGAGACCCAGGAGGACATGGCGGTCGCCGCCCGGATGGTCGACAACGCGCACGGTGAGGTGAAGCTGGCCCTCCAGGAGCTGCGCGACCTGGCCCGCGGCATCCACCCGGCGGTGCTCACCGACCGAGGCCTGGACGCGGCGCTGTCCGCGGTGTCGGCCCGCTGCACCGTCCCGGGCGGGGTGAAGGTGAACGTCGACCTGGCCGGGCCGGACGGCGAGCCCGAGCGCCCGGACTCGGCGGTCGAGGGCATCGCGTACTTCACCGTCAGCGAGCTGCTGACCAACGTCTCCAAGCACGCCGGCGCCACCAGCGCCTCGGTCGACGTCTGGCGCTCGGACGACCAGCTGATGGTGCTGGTCCAGGACGACGGCCGGGGCGGGGCGGCCCCCTACCCGGGCAGCGGCCTGGCCGGGCTGGCCGAGCGGATCCGGGCGGTGGACGGGGTGTTCCTGGTGGAGAGCCCGGAGGGCGGCCCGACCACCGTCACCGTCGAGCTGCCCTGGCGCACCCGCACCGCCCGCCGCTAGGAGGCGCCCCGAACGCCCGGGAACGCGAAGGGGCGCCGGGACCCGTCGAGGCAGTGGACGGGTCCCGGCGCCGGTCCGGTGCGGCGGCCATCCCGCGGAACCCTTGCGCGGTGGACGGGCCGGCCGGCGTACCGGGGTCGGGGGGGCGGGTGCGCTAGGAGCTGCTCTCCAGCGTGCCGAGGGTGACGTCGGCGGTCGCGCCGTTGCCGTCCCTGGTGTAGCCGACGGTGACCTTGTTGCCCGGGGTGAGCGAGGCGAGCGCGGTGGTGAGCGCGTTCAGCGAGTCGACCGGGGTGTCGCCGAGCTTGGTGATGACGTCGCCGGCCTGGAGCCCCGCCGAGGCGGCCGGGCCGCCCTGGCTGACCGCCACGATGACCGCGCCGGCCGGCTGGAACTGCTGGTTGAAGCTGGTCCGGGCGGTGACGCCGAGCGCGGCCCGCCCGGAGTTGGTGACCTTGCCCTGCTTGATCAGCTGGTCGGTGATGTTGGTGATGGTGGACGCCGGGATGGCGAAGCCGATGCCGGGGGCCGCCGCGCCGTTGGTCTGCGGCTCGGTCGCGGCGAGGGTGTTGATGCCGATCACCTGGCTGTCCAGGTTGACCAGCGCGCCGCCGCTGTTGCCCGGGTTGATCGCGGCCGAGGTCTGCACCATGTTGCCGATGGTGGCGCCCGGCGAGCCGCCGCCGCGGGGCTCGGAGACGGTCCGCCCGGTGGCCGAGACGATGCCCTGGGTGACGCTGCTGGAGAGCCCGAGCGGGCTGCCCATGGCCAGGGTGATCTGGCCGAGCTGGACCTTGCTCGAATCGCCGAAGGCGGCCGGCTTGAGGCCGCCGGGCGGGCTGCTGAGCTTGATCACCGCGAGGTCGGAGTCCGGGTAGCTGGCGACCAGGGTGGCGTCCAGCGACTTGGTGGAGTTGGCCAGCGTCACGGTGAAGGTGGTCGCCGTGCCGACCACGTGGGCGTTGGTGACGATGTCGCCCTTGTCGTCGTAGACGATCCCGGAGCCGAGGCTGTCGCCGGTGGTGATCTGGACCACCGAGGGCAGCACGTCGGCGATCACCTTCTGGTAAGCGTCCTGCAGCTGGTTGGCGCCGCCCGGCTGGGCGGCGGGCGCGGCGGAGGCCTGCCTGCTCGCGCCGGAGGAGGAGGCCGAGGACGAGGAGGAGGCCGAGGAGGAGGACGAGCTGCTGCACCCGGCCAGTGCCAGGGCGAGCGCCGTGACCGCCGCGACCCCGCCGGACGCGAGCAGCCGCCGGTGCGCCGCCTTGGGACCGGTCGGCCGGGGGCCGGCCGGCAGCGGTCGGTTGTGTTCCTTCTTTCGGCTCACCTGGCTGCCTCCGATTCGTCACCGCGCGGGCGCGGGCATGAGAGCACGGAAATCTTTGTCAGCATTTCACCGATTTGTCCGTTTTGCCGTCCCGACTCGCCCGAACACCGGCGACCGAAACCGAACGCCTAGGATTGCCGCATGACTTGGTTGATCACCGGCGGTGCCGGATACATCGGCGGACACGTCGTCCGCCAGCTGCTCGACGCCGGTGAGCGCGTCGCCGTCCTGGACGACCTGAGCACCGGCGACGCCTCCCGGGTGCCGGCCGGCGTCCCGCTGATCGAGGGCTCCACCCTGGACCGCGCCGCCCTGGACGCCGCGATCCGCGAGCACGGCATCGAGGGCATCCTGCACTTCGCCGCCAAGAAGCAGGTCGGCGAGTCGGTCGAGCAGCCGTTCCTGTACTACCGGGAGAACATGATCGGCCTGCAGACGGTCCTGGAGGCCGCGGCCGAGGGCGGCGTCAAGCGCTTCCTGTTCTCCTCCTCCGCCGCCGTCTACGGCATGCCGGACGTCGACCTGGTCACCGAGTCGACCCCGTGCGCCCCGATGAGCCCGTACGGCGAGACCAAGCTGGCCGGCGAGTGGCTGGTCGCCGCCGCGGGCAAGGCCCACGGGATGTCCACCGTGGCCCTGCGCTACTTCAACGTGGCCGGCGCCGCCTCGCCCGAGCTCTCCGACACCGGGGTGTTCAACCTGATCCCGATGGTCTTCGAGCGGCTGACCGCCGGCGAGGCCCCGCGGGTCTTCGGCGACGACTACGCGACCCCGGACGGCAGCTGCGTCCGCGACTACATCCACGTCTCCGACATCGCCTCGGCGCACGTCGCGGCCGCCAAGCGGCTGGCCGCCGACCCGGCCGGCGAGACCGCGCTGGTGCTGAACATCGGCCGCGGCGAGGGCGTCAGCGTCAAGGAGATGATCGAGGTCATCGGCAAGGTGACCGGCTACGACACCACCGCCGACGTGACCCCGCGCCGCCCCGGCGACCCGGCCCGGGTGGTGGCCGCCGCCGACCTGATCCACCGCGAGCTGGGCTGGAGCGCCGGCCACGACGTCGAGGCCATGGTCTCCTCCGCGTGGGAGGGCTGGTGCAGCCGCCACCCCGGGGCCCGCAAGGCCTGACCGGTCGGTGACCGGACCACCGGACGGCGGTGTCCGCCCCGCTCAGCGGGCGGGCACCGCCGTGCCGTAGTAGGCGTCCAGCGCGTACACGCAGCGGTCCTTGGAGCCGACGAAGACCCGCCCGCCGACCGCCACCGGGGAGCCGGTGAGCTCGCCCTTGGTGCCGAGCTCCCAGCGCAGCTGACCGGTCGCCAGGTCCAGGGTGTGCAGCGAGTGGTCCCGGCTGCCCAGGTGCACCAGGCCGTCGGCCACCGCCGGGGAGCCGACGATCTCGCCGCGCGTGGTGTAGCGCCAGCGCTCCCGGCCGGTCGCCGCCTCGAAGGCGTACAGCACCTCGCCGCTGCCGACCAGCACCATGCCGTCCCCGACCACCACCGGCTCGGCGCCCTGGCGGCTGCCGGTGACCCCGCGCCAGCGGTCCAGGCCGGTGGCCGCGTCCAGCGCGTAGACGGTGCCCAGGTAGTCGGCCACGTAGACCGCGTCGCCGTCCAGCGCCGGCGGGGTGAACAGCACCACCGGGGCGTCGAAGCGCCAGCGCTCGGTGCCGCTGGCCGCGTCCAGCGCGTACACCCGGGTGCCCGCCGTCACGTACAGCACGCCGCCGCGCTCGACCGGGTGCGCGGGCACGTCCTCGCCGACCTGGAAGGACCAGCGCAGGCCGGCCCCGCGCGGATCCACGCAGCGCAGCCGTCCGGCGCCGAAGTAGTAGGCGGCGCCGCCCACCAGGACCGGGCCGGACTGCGGGTTCTCGTAGTCCTGCTGGGCGTCGTCGGCGCGCCACAGCTCGGCGCCGGTGGCGGCCGCGCGCAGCTGGACGCCGCCGCCGCGCACCCCGCAGCAGAGCACGCCGTCGGCGGCGGAGAGCGAGTAGACCCAGCCGTCCAGCGAGGTGCGCCAGCGCTCGGTGCCGTCCGCGACGTCCACCGTGTACAGGTGCGGGCCGTCCGCGGCGTGCACCCGGCCGGCGTCCACCGCGAGCGCCCAGGCGACGTCCCGGGTCTTGTAGCGGCGCTCGCCGGAGGCGATGTCCAGCGCGTGCACCTCGAAGCTGGAGACGAAGAGCGTGCCGTCGGCGACCACCGGGGTGCCCCAGACGTCGTTGGACATCCGGAACCGCCAGGGGCGCCAGCGGGCCGCCGCGGCGGGCGGCGGGGTCGGAACGGGCGGCGGGGTCGGCGCCGCCCGGCGGACCCAGTCGGTGGTGGCCGGGGCGGTGCTCGGACCGGGCTGCTCGTGCTCGGCCCGCGGCCCCGGGCCTATCCGCACCGAGGCGCCGGACAGCTGCACCTCGACGGCCATGCCGCCGGTGGGCGCGCGGTGCTTGTTCTTGGAGGGGATCTTCGCGGTCGGGATCCCGTCGTCCTGGCCCCCGGGGCGCGGCCCGGCGTGCACCGGCCCGGTCGGCGGGGCGTGCCCGGCCCCGGGGTAGGTGCGCGGGTCGTCCGGGCCGGGGTGCGGCGGCGGCACGTGCGGCTGCTGCGGCGGGCCCTGGGTGTGCGGCGGCCGCGGCGGCTCGGCCGGGCCGGGGTACGAGCGGGGCTGGGCGCTCGGGCGGCGGCCGCGCTTGCGCTCGATCAGCTCCAGCGCGTGGGGCGGCAGCCAGTCGCCGACCTCCCCGGCGGCGTCGTCCCGGGAGAACAGGTGCGGGGCCAGCTCGGCCTGGATCTGCGCGGGGGTGGGCCGGCGCTCGGGCGCCTGCTGCATGCAGGCCCGGACCAGGTCCATCAGCTCGGGCGCCATCCCGGTGAGGTCCGGCTCCTCCCGCAGCAGCTGGAACACCGTCTCGACCGGGTTGGAGCCGCGGAACGGGGGGTGCCCGGTGGCGCAGAAGACCATCAGCGAGCCGAGTGAGAAGACGTCGCTGGCGCCCCGGACGGTCCGGCTGTCCCGGGCCTGCTCCGGGGACATGTAGGCGGGGGTGCCGACCGCGACGTTGGTCATGGTCAGCCGGGTGCTGGAGACCCCGGCCGCGATGCCGAAGTCGATCACCTTCGGGCCGTCCTCGACCACCAGCACGTTGGAGGGCTTGAGGTCGCGGTGGATCAGTCCGGCCGCGTGGATGGACTGCAGCGCCTCGGCGATGCCCGCGACCAGCCAGCGGGTGGCGTCGACCGGCAGCGGGCCGCACTCCTCGACCAGGTCCTCCAGGGAGGGCGCCGGGATGTACGCGGTGGCCAGCCAGGGCACCCGGGCGTCCGCGTCGGCGTCCACCACGGCCGCGGTGTAGAAACCGCCGACCGTCTTGGCCGCCGCGATCTCCCGGGCGAAGCGGACCCGGAACAGCTCGTCCTCGGCCAGCTCCCCCCGGACGGTCTTGATGGCCACCCGGCGCCCGGAGGCGGAGCGCGCCAGGTAGACCAGCCCCATCCCACCCGCGCCGAGCCGCCCCAGCACCTCGAAGGGCCCGATCCTCCTCGGATCGTGCGCCGTCAGCTGGTCCACTCCGCAGCCACCTCCCCGTCGTCCGCACCCGCCGCGTGGTGCCGGACCCGATTCTCCAATGCCGCCCCGCGCAACTCCAACCTCCCCCACCGGGAGACGGCCACCGCCCCGGACGGACAGTCCGCTGGTCAGCGGTGACGGAACGGCCGGATCCTGACGCCCGATCCGGCCCCGGCTTGCGCCCCGGGGCCCGGACCGTCCACGTTCCGACCCCCCTCACCGGTCACGCTCTGTCACCCGACCACCCCTCAGCGGACTCGCCGTCACGCTATGGGGTCAAAAGCACACGGGGGGGCTTCAAGAGCGCCTTCGGACCCCGGTGAATATCCGTCCGAAGTGGTTCAGGCCGCTATAGCGACCCCCGTGCGGAGTAATAGTCGCATCACCGAATCGCGCCAAGATCGTGCCACGGTAAGCTGACGGCATGACAGGACAAGTTCGCACCGTCGACGGTCGCGTCGCCGGGCGACGCGGACAGGAGACGCGGCAGAAGCTGCTCGACTGCCTCCGCGAGATGCTCAGCACGTCGCCCTATCGGGACGTCAAGGTCATCGACGTCGCCCGTATGGCGGGTACCTCCCCCGCGACCTTCTACCAGTACTTCCCGGATGTCGAGGGCGCAGTCCTCGAAATCGCCGAGGAAATGGCCAAGGACTCCGACACCCTCAAAGAGCTGGTGGCCGGAAAGTCCTGGGCAGGGAAGTCCGGACCGACCACTTCGGAAGAACTGGTCGACGGATTCCTCGCCTTCTGGCGCAAGAACGACGCCATTCTCCGAGTGGTCACGCTCGGTGCCGCGGAAGGGGACAAGCGGTTCTTCAAGATCCGCATGACCGTCCTCAACTCGGTCGCCAAGCCGCTCGCGGAGGCCGTCAAGGAACTCCAGGCGAAGGGTCAGGCCGACAAGTCACTCGACCCGAACGCCGTCGCCGGGGCCCTGGTCTCGCTGCTCGCCTCGGCGGCCGAGCACCAGAAGGCCTTCACCTCCTGGGGCGTCAAGGTCAAGGACCTCAAGCCCAACCTCGCTCCCCTGGTGTACCTGGGCGTCACCGGCAAGAAGGCGCCCAAGTAGGACCCTCCTCCGACCCACCATCCGCTCCGCGCGCAGCCCCGGCCTCCTGTCCGGGGAACGACGGACGGCGGCCGTGTCCTCGGGGGAGGTCCGCCGACGTACCGCACGCGCGCCAGACATGCCGGTGGGCGGGCACCCCTCACACAGGGTGCCCGCCCACCGGCATGTTGCCACTCAGGGACAGCGGACCACTTGGCCGGCGTAGGCCAGGCCGCCGCCGAAGCCGAAGAGCAGGACCGGGTCGCCCGGGGAGAGCTCGCCGCGCTCGACCAGCTTGGAGAAGGCGAGCGGGATCGAGGCGGCCGAGGTGTTGCCGGATTCGACCACGTCCCGGGCCACCACCGCGTCGCCGAGGCCCAGCTTGGCGGCGATCGCGTCGATGATCCGCAGGTTGGCCTGGTGCGGGACGAAGCCCTTGAGCTCCGACGGGTCGATCCCGGCCCGCTCGCAGGCCTGCCGGGCCAGCGGGGCGAGCTGGGTGGTGGCCCAGCGGAACACCGACTGGCCCTGCTGGCTGATCACCGGGTCCCAGCCGGTGATCACCACGGCGTCGCCCCGTTCCGGCTCGGAGCCCCAGACCACCGGTCCGATGCCCGGCTCGGCGCCCTCCTCCTGGGCCTCGACCACCGCGGCACCGGCGCCGTCGCCGAAGATCACGCAGGTGGAGCGGTCGGTCCAGTCGAGGGTGTCGGACATCCGTTCGGCGCCGATCACCAGCGCGCGCCGCGCCGCGCCGGCCCGGATCGCGTGGTCGGCGGTGGCCAGCGCGTAGGAGAAGCCGGAGCAGACCGTGTTGATGTCGTAGGCGGCGGGCGCGCGGACGCCCAGCCGGGCAGCCACCGCGGCGGCGGTGTTGGGGCTGCGTTCGATCGCGGTGCAGGTGGCGACCACCACCAAGTCGATCTCCGCCGCCGTCCGGCCGCTGTTGGCCAGCGCCTTCTGCGCGGCCTCGGTGGCGAGGTCGACCAGGGTCTCGCCCTCGGCGATGTGTCGGGTGCGGATCCCCACCCGGGTGCGGATCCACTCGTCGTCGGTGTCGACGAATGCCGCCAGGTCGTCGTTGGAGAGCACCTTGGGAGGCTGGTAGTGCCCGAGTGCCACAATGCGCGAACCGCTCATGCTGCCATGGAACCGGGTTACCCGCTGGTCAGCCGGGCACGACCGGCTACAGGATCCGCAGCTGTGATCTGTAGGGGCTCCACAAGGCCCTTGGGGCGCCTAGGCCCCGACGTACCCCGAGGTCAGGCGGCCAGCGAAGTGGCGTCGCCCATCACGATCACCGGATGGGCGGCCGGGTCCAGGGTGCGGATCAGCTGGGCCATCTTGTCCTCGGGTATCGACACGCAGCCGTGGGTCGGGCCGTCGTGGTCGACGTGCAGCCAGATGCCGCCGCCCTTCTTGCTGCCCATCGGCCGGCGCATGTCGAGCGGGGAGCTGCCGGCGACCCGGTTGTAGTTGATCGCGACCACGTAGTCGAAGGAGCCGGCCAGCTGGTCGCCGAAGAAGCCCGTTCCGGAGACCACGAAGCTGGCGTCCTTGTCGTACGGGAGCTTGCTGCCGGGGTTGGCGTTGCGGCCACCGGCGTCGGTGAGGTCGAAGACGCCGATCGGGCTGCGCAGGTCGCCCTCGTTGTGGTCGGTGGTCCAGCCGTTCTTGCCGTTGTGGCCCTGCCAGGTCTCACCGGCCAGCCAGCGGCCCTCGGGGGTGCGGGTCCACAGCGTGACGCTGTTCCTGTCGGTGTCCTTGCCCTGGCCGGTGGCGACCACGACCTGGGTGGTCGCGGCGGGGATCTTCGCGGTGAAGGCGGCCCCGAGGCCGGGTATCGCGGTCAGGGAGCCGTCCGGGCGGGTCTCGCTGCGGCCGGCGGCCGCGGGGGCGCTCTGCCGGTCGGCGGCGGCCTGGACGGCCGCGGGGGCGGGCGTGACGGGGTGGTCGGGCTTGCTGACGCCCTCCGGCCCGGGGCCGTCGGCGGCCGCGGCGACGGACTTGGCGCCGTCCTGGCCGACGGTGTACCAGCCGGCGGCGGCCGCGACCAGCAGCGCGGTGCCGGCCATCACGGCCTTGCCGTGTCGTTTCTGCTTCGCCTTGCGCCGCCGGCCCCGGGAGGCGGCCCGGCCACCGGGCGCGGGGGCCGCGGCGGCGATGGGCGTGACGGAGGCGAGGGGCGCGAGGGGCTCGACCGGTTCGGGCCGCTCGTACACCGGCTGCCCGTACACCGGCTGCCCGTACACCGGCTCCTGGTAGGCGGGCTCCTGGTGGACCGACGGCTCCTGGTGAGCGGTCCCCTGGTAGGCGGGCTCCGGCTCGACGACGTACGGCTGGAAGGGCTGGAACGGCTGCTCGTACACCCCGGAGTACCCGTCGGCCGACTGCCGGTACTCGCCGTAGTACTCCTGCGCGTCGGGCTGCGGGACGGCCTGCGGGTACGGCTCGTACGCCTGGTACGGCGCCTCGTGCGACTGCTGCGGCACCCCGTACCCCGGCTCCGGCATCGGCTCGTACGGCGGGTACTCGGTGGCGCGATGGGAACCGGACATGCCGTCGATCCTGCCAAACGCCCTACCCGTTGGTAAACCCGGGGCGCGTGCGGGAGCCGTGAAGACACCGCCGCCCGGAGCGCGGGTGCGGTCCGGGCGGCGGGGAAAGCGCAGGTCAGAGGCGCATCGCCTGCGGGGTCTCGCGACGCGTCAGGTCGGGGCCGTCGTACTCGCGGATGATCTCGTAGCGGGTGTTGCGCTCCACCGGGCGGAAGCCGGCGTCCCGGATCAGGCCGAGCAGGTCCTCGCGGCCGAGCTTGTTCGGGGTGCCGAAGTTGTCCGCGTCGTGGGTGATCTTGTACTCGACCACCGAGCCGTCCATGTCGTCCGCGCCGTGGCTGAGCGCCAGCTGGGCGGTGGTGACGCCGTGCATCACCCAGAAGACCTTGACGTGCGGGACGTTGTCGAAGAGCAGCCGGGAGACCGCGAAGGTCTTCAACGCCTCGGCGCCGGTGGCCATCTCGGTACGGGCCATCAGCTTGTTGCGCACGACGCCGTCCTTGGAGTCGTGGAAGTCGTGCTGGTAGCGCAGCGGGATGAAGACCTGGAAGCCGCCGGTCTCGTCCTGGAGCTCACGCAGCCGCAGCACGTGGTCGACCCGGTGGCGGGGCTCCTCGATGTGGCCGTACAGCATGGTGGCCGGGGTCTTGAGGCCCTTGGAGTGCGCCAGGCGGTGGATCCGCGACCAGTCCTCCCAGTGGGTGTCGTGGTCGACGATGTGCTGGCGGACCTCCCAGTCGAAGATCTCCGCGCCGCCGCCGGTCAGCGACTCCAGACCGGCGTCGATCAGCTCGTCCAGGATCTCGTCGGCGGGCAGGCCGCTGATCTTCTCGAACCAGTGGATCTCGGTGGCGGTGAAGGCCTTCAACGAGACGTTCGGCAGCGCCGCCTTGAGCTCCCGCAGCGAGCGCGGGTAGTAGCGCCACGGCAGGGTGGGGTGCAGGCCGTTGACGATGTGCAGCTCGGTGAGGGAGTCGCTCTCCATCGCCTTGGCGAGGCGGACGGCCTCCTCGATGCGCATCGTGTAAGCGTCCTTCTCGCCCGGCTTGCGCTGGAACGAGCAGTACGCGCAGGAGGCACTGCAGACGTTCGTCATGTTGAGGTGGCGGTTGACGTTGAAGTGGACGACGTCGCCGTTCTTCCGCGTGCGCACGTGGTGGGCCAGCCCGCCCAGCCAGGCCAGGTCGTCGCTCCCGTAGAGCGCGATCCCGTCCTCGCGGGTCAGCCGCTCACCCGCGTAGACCTTCGCCTCCAGCTCGCGCTTGAGCCCTGCGTCCATGCGGTGACCCGCCTCCTCAGACATTCGATTCCTTGCCGGAGACGAGGTTACGCCTATGCCGACGGAGGCCGGGCGAGGGCGTGGCCCCTAAGCGCTGAGCAGCTCGGCGAGCAGACCCGGGTCGATGTTGCCGCCGCTGACCACGGCGGCCACCGTCCGGCCCCCGGTCTCGGCGGCGCGGTGGAAGTACGCGGCCGGGGCGACCGCGCCGGAGGGCTCGGCGACCAGCCGGCCGCGGCGGGCCAGCAGGGCGACGGTGGCGCGGATCTCGTCCTCCGTGACGGTGACGATGTCGTCGACGTAGGCGGTGAGGTGCTCGTACGGCAGCACGCCCACCGAGGGGGTGCGCAGCCCGTCCGCGACCGTCCGGTAGGTGTCGGCGACCGGCCACTCCACCCGGCGCCCGGAGCGCAGGCTCTCCTGGGCGTCGGCGGCCAGCTCCGGCTCCACCCCGATCACCCGAACGCCCGGGCGGGTGAGCTTGAGCGCGGCGGCCGTCCCGCCGATCAGGCCGCCGCCGCTGACCGGCACCAGGACGGTGTCCAGACCGGTCGGGGCGTCCTCGGCGATCTCCAGGCCCACCGTGCCCTGGCCCGCGATGATGAACGGGTCGTCGTACGGCGGTACCCAGACGAAGCCGAACCGCTCGGCCAGCTCGCCGGGCAGGGTGTCCCGCTCCCCCGGTGGGACGAGGATCACCTCGGCGCCGAACGCGCGGGTGGCCTCGACCTTCACGGCGGGCGAGGTGTCCGGCATCACGATCACGGCCTTGAGGCCGAGCAGCTGCGCCGCGTAGGCCACCGCCTGCGCGTGGTTGCCGCTGGACTGGGCGACCACGCCGCGGGCGCGCTCGTCCGGGGTGAGCGCGGCCAGCCGGTTGTAGGCGCCGCGGGTCTTGAAGGCCCCGGTCGGCTGGAGGTTCTCGGGCTTGAGCCAGAGCCGCCGCCCGTCCTCGGACGCCCAGGGGGCGGGGACCAGCGGGGTGCGCACCGCGACCCCGGCGATCCGCTCCCGAGCGGCGTGCAGCTCCTCCAGACCGACCAGTGCCATGCCGTCACTCTCCTTCGGGGGGGAGCTCGCTCACCCGGTTCTCCCACTTCGTGGAGAGTACGACGGTGGTGCGGGTGCGGGCCACGCCCTTCGTGCCCGAGATCCGCTTGACCACCGACTCCAGGCCGGCCACGTCGGCCACCCGGACCTTGAGCATGTAGGAGTCGTCACCCGCGATGAACCAGCAGTCCTCGACCTCGTTGAGGTCCTTGAGCCGGAACGCGACGTCCTCGTGGTCGGCGGCGTCGGTCAGTTGGAGACCGATCAGGGCCGTGACGCCGAAGCCGAGCGAGGCCGGGTTGACCGTCGCCCGGTAGCCGGTGATCACACCGGCCTGCTCCAGGCGGTTGATGCGGTCCGTGACGCTCGGGCCGGAGAGTCCGACCAGTCGGCCCAGCTCGGCGTAGGACGCACGGCCGTTCTCCCGGAGCGCCTGGATGAGCTGTCTGTCCACCGTGTCCATATACCGTCCGCGTCCTTCCGAACCTCACCAGACCCACAGATCATTATCCGGATTCAAAGGCGCCGTGCGCTGAACGACCCGGATATCGCAGAGAAGATACTCTCCCGCCCTCGCTCTCCTTACTCCCCCTCGGGCCGAGCGGCGTCCCCGTCGCCCGGCTTGCGGGCGGCCGCGCCCAACTCGCCCTCCCAGCGCAGGTACAGGGAGTGCGGCACGCCGACGGCGTCCAGCACCCGGCCGGCCACGAAATCCACCAGTTCGCGCACGGTGGAGCCGCCGGCGTAGAAACCGGGCGAGGCGGGGAGCACGACGGCGCCCTGCGCGTCGAGTTCCACCAGGTGCTTCAACGTCACCCCGTTGAGTGGTGCCTCGCGCACGCAGACGACGAGCGGACGGCGCTCCTTGAGGGTGACGCTGGCCACCCGCTGGAGCAGGTCCTTGCTCAGGCCGAGCGCGATCCCGGCCACCGCGCCGGTGGTCGCGGGGACCACCAGCATCCCCTTGGCCGGGTACGAGCCGCTGGAGGGGCCGGCCGCGAAGTCCCCGGCCGGCCAGTAGCGGACGTCGTCCAGGCCCTCGTCCGTGCCCAGCCACCGGGCGAGGTCGGCGCGCCAGTGGGCGTCCCGGAAGGAGATGCCGGTCTCGTCCAGGATGGTGAGCCGGGCGGCCCGGCTGACGATCAGGTCCACCGCCTCGCCGGCGGCGAGCAGCGCCCGGATCACCGAGGCCGCGTACGGCGTCCCCGACGCTCCCGAGACCCCGACCACCCACGGCTGACGCTTCGCAGTTCCCATGGAGGCAATTCTGTCCCGCCCCCACCTGCGGCTCCGCCCCGGGCACGGCGGACCGGGCCCGCGCGGGCCCGCCCCCTGGGAGGATGGGCGCATGGCAGCGACCCTCGTCGACCTCACCCATCAGGTGACCACCGCGATGCCGGTCTACCCCGGCGACCCGGCCGTCCTGCTGGCGCCCGCGCTCACCACCGCCACGGCGGGGGTGAACGTGCTGGCCCTGCACCTCGGCTCGCAGTCCGGGACGCACGTGGACGCGCCGTACCACGTGGACGTCACCTGGCCGACCCTGGACGGGCTGCCGCTGGAGCGGTTCACCGGCCCCGCCGTGGTCGCCGACCTGCGCGGGCTGGAGCCCCGGACGGCCGTCACCCCCGACCTGCTGGCGCCCGCGCTGGCGCGCTGCGCCGAGGGCACCGTCCTGCTGCTGGCCACCGGCTGGGCCCGGCACTGGGGCACCGACGCCTACCTGGCCCACCCCAGCCTGACCGCGGCCGCCGCCGAGGCGATCGTGGCCGCCGGGGTGCGGACGGTCGGGGTGGACGCGCTGAGCGTGGACCCCACCCCCGACCCGGGGCCGGAGGACCCGGCGGTCGCCGCGCTGCTCGCCGACCTCACCGACGAGCACGACGGGCCCGACCCGGTGGAGGAGCCGACGCTGGCCGCCCACCGGGTGCTGCTGGGCGCGGACGGCGGCGGGGTGATCGCCGAGAACCTGACCGACCTGCGGGCGCTGCTGGCGGCGCAGGAGGCCGGCCGGCCGGTGGAGGTGTCGCTGTTCCCGCTGCGCCTGGTGGCCGCGGACGGGGCCCCGGTGCGGGCGGTGGCCCGGCTGGGCTGACCGGCCCCGACCCGGGCCGCACTTGGTCTAGACCAACTCCGATGGCGCCACTAGGCTTTCCGGCCATGGCTGAGATCATCGGAGTGGTCGAGCGACTCTGGCGCTACCCCGTGAAGTCCACCGGGGGCGAGCGGCTCGACTCCGTCGACGTGGACGTGCGCGGCCTGGCCGGGGACCGCCTCTACGCCGTCCGCGACGCCTCCGGGAAGCTCGGCTCGGGCAAGAACACCCGCCGCTTCCGCCGGATGGACGGGCTGCTCCGGCTCTCCGCCCGCCTCGGCCGCCGGATCGACGGCCCCGAACTGTTCGACCCGCTCGGCCGCCCGGTCGACCACCCGACCGCCTTCCTGCGCGCCTACCTCCAGCGCGAGGACGTCGAACTCGCCCGCGAGGACGCCGTCCCGCACTTCGATCGACTGCCCGTCAGCGTGCTCAGCACCGCCACCCTGGACTGGGTCCGCGAGGCCGTCCCCTTCGCCGTGGTCGACGAACGCCGGTTCCGCCCCAACATCGTGCTGCGCACCCCGCCGGGCACCCCGCCCTTCGTCGAGGACGCCTGGCTCGGCCGGCAGGCCCACGGCGGGGCCCCGGACAGCGCCCGGCTCGCCTTCGTCTCCGCCAGCGAGCGCTGCGCGATGAGCGGTGCCCCGCAGCCCGGCCTGCCGCACGCGCCGGAGATCCTCAAGGCGATCGTGCACGCCCACGACGGCCGGCTCGACGCCCTCGCCGAGGTCGCCGCCCCCGGGCGCCTGCGGCTCGGCGACCGGCTGGTGCTGGACTGAGTCCTGGCCGCAGGGCCACGGTGCTGGCGCCGGCGTCGATATAACCGCAGGTCAGAGCGGTCTCGAAGATTCTCCGAAAAAGTTTCGAACTCACCTGCAACCCCCGCGACCCTTGCACGTCTATGTGAGTGAGCGGCGGGGAAACCCGCCGGAGCGGACCGCAGGCGACACCGGGGACACCAACCCCGGACCTCAGGTCCGACCCGTACCGAACTGATCGACCAGCAGCGTGAAGCTGCCGGTGAAACACCCTGGGGGGTATTCAGAATGTCCGTCGTGCGTGCACGCCGTTCCCGCTCCGCCGTCGTCACCGCCGCCACCCTGGGCGTGCTGCTCGCCACCGGCGCCGTGGTCGCCACCCCGGCCGCCTACGCCGCCGACGCCCCGGCCGCCACCGCCTCCGCCGAGCCGACCGCCCCGAAGGCCTCGACCGAGGCCGGCAAGCCGTCGCTGACGGTCAACGCGCCCGCGTCCTTCGGCAACGGCGGGGAGCCGGTCGAGTTCACCGAGACCGTCACCAACCCCGGCGCCACCGACGCCTCCTACAAGCTGTGGTTCGACGCGAGCAACCCGGCGGCCGGCTCCCGTACCCAGCTCACCATGGACTACCGCGACGCGGACGGCGCCTGGAAGCCGGTCGACCTGGCCTTCACCAACTCCGGCGGCCACTTCACCGGCGGGATCCCGACCGCTCTGACCGTCGCCGGCGGCGCCACCAAGACGGTCCAGCTGCGTCTCGGCCTCCCGATCAACAACAACTGGGGCAGCCACGACCTGCCCATCAAGCTCGACTCCACCGTCCTCGACGAGTCCGGGCACACCGTTCTCGCCGATAGCACCAAGGACGTGACGGCCAAGGCCATCACGGTGCAGGTCAAGGACGCCCCGACCACCGCCGTCGCCGGCGGCGCCCCGGTCGAGTTCGACGTCACGGTGACCAACCCCAGCGCCGCGCGCTACACCGACGTCGCCAAGGTCATCGAGGCCGACAAGCGCAGCAAGCTCCAGGTGCAGAACGCGGACGGCAGCTGGGAGACCGTCACCGCGGCCCCCGACCAGTTCGGCCGGGTCCTCTACCGCCTCACCGCGGACAAGACCCTCGCCCCCGGTGCCTCCTTCACCCGGCACGTCCGTCTCTCCTTCACCGCCGACGCCCCGATCGGCACCACCTACATCCACCCGTGGGCCATGCTCGGCGAGGGCGGGGCGTTCGCGCCCGTCGTCTGCGGCCCGCAGTTCGTCGCGATCAACCTCACCGCCGGCCCGAGCCTGTCGGTGCAGGAGCCGTCGTCCATCGGCAACGCCGGCAAGCCGGTCGAGTTCACCGAGACCGTCACCAACCCGGGCGGCACCGACGCCACGTACACGCTCAAGCTGAACGTCAGCAACCCGGCCGCCCGCAGCGCGGGCCGCTTCGCCGTCGACTACCGCACCGCCGACGGCAGCTGGAAGCCCGTCACGCTGAACTTCAGCCAGGGCGAGAGGACCTTCAACTTCAGCGGTGAGATCCCGGGCGTGTCGGTCGCCGCCGGTACCACCAAGACCCTCCAGCTGCGCCTCTCCGCCCCGGTCAACAACGACTGGCCCAACGCGCACGGGGACGTCACGCTCTACTCCGCGATCGTGGACGGCGCGAACACGGTCGTGTCCGAGAGCACCAAGAACGTCGAGATGAAGGGCCTCGGCCTGGCGGTCAAGAACGCGCCGAGCACCGCCGAGATCGGCGGCGCCCCGATCGAGTTCGACTTCACCGTGGACAACCAGAGCGCCTCGGACTACGACAACCTCTCCCCCGTCGTGGTCGTCGACCGGTACACCAAGCTCCAGGTGCAGCAGGCCGACGGCAGCTGGACGGACATCACCGGCAAGCCGAGCCCCCAGTCCGGCGGTCCGGTGGTGTACCACCTCACCGCGGACAAGAACCTCGCGGCCAAGTCGTCCTTCACCAAGCACGTGCGCCTGGCCTTCACCGCCGACGCCCCGATCGGCCGGGTCTACGTCACCCCGGCGGTCATCCTCGGTGAGCAGCCGGCCGGCAGCCAGTACGCGGACGCGTGGGCCAGCACCCAGGGCTTCGCCCTCGACCTGACCTCCACCCCGGCGGAGTACGCGGGCAAGGGCGCCGACAAGGGCAACGGCACCGCCGTCAAGGCCGGTCTCACCACCGGCACCGGCACCGGCACCACGGCCGACAGCACCGGCACCGGCACCACGACCGACACCGAGCTGGCCGGCGGCTCGCTCGCCCACACCGGCTCGGACGGCATGCTGGCGTCCGCCGCGGCCGCCGCCGGCCTGCTCGCCAGCGGCATCGGCGCCCTCTTCTTCGCGCGTCGCCGTCGCAACGCCTGATCCCGCTCCTGGGGCCTGCCTCTGGAAGCACCCGAGCCCCGGCTCCCGGCACCGTCCGGGGGCCGGGGCTCGGCCGTTCCGGCCGCCCCTCAGCCGCGGACCAGGCAGAAGGGGTGGCCGGCCGGGTCGGCGTAGATCCGCCAGCCGCCGGCGTCGTGCAGCCGCACCGCGCCCAAGGCGAGCACCGCGGACTCGGCGGCGTCGAGGTCCGGTACGTCGATGTCCAGGTGCGCCTGCTGCGGGTGTTCGGCGCTGCCCCAGCGGGGCGGGCGGTGGTCGGCGACGGCCTGGAAGCAGAGCACCCTGCCGTCGTCCAGGTGCAGGGTGGACCAGCCGTCGCCGAGCGACCAGCGCCGGTCCGGGCGGTCGACCTCGCCGCCGAGCAGGCCGGCGTAGAAGCGGGCGAGCGGGCCCGGCTCGGGGCAGTCGAGCACCAGGCACTGCAGGGTGCCGATCACGGTTCTCCTCGGGGTCGGTTCACTCGGGGTCGGTTCAGGGGTTCCGGTGGCCTGGCCCGGGCAGGGCGACCGCCCGCAGATAGGCCTCGACGAACAGGTCCAGCACCGCGTCCGGCGACGGCAGTCCGGCGCCGAACGCGGGCTCCAGCACCGGTCTCATCAGGACGTGGTTGAGCAGCGGGCCGAGCATCAGCTGGGCCAGCACCGGGAGCGGCAGCGGGCGCAGCCGCCCCGCCTCGACGTGCGGCAGCAGCAGGCGGGAGAGGCCGTCGAACATCCGCGGCAGGTGGGCCTCCATCATCCGGGCGGCGGGGCCGTCCGGGCGGCCGAAGAGGTCGGCGAAGACCGCCGGGACGACCCTCGGCTCGCGGTCGAAGGCCGCGGCGAAGGTGTGGTGGATCGCCCGGACGGTGTCCTCCAGGCTCTCCGGCGGGTCCGCGGCCAGTGTCTCCAGGTCCGGGAGCGGGCCGTACTGGAGGAAGACGGCGGTGAACAGGCCGTCCCGCCCCTCGAAGACGGTGTGCAGGCTGGGCAGTGAGCAGTCGGCCCGGTCGGCCACGGCGTCCAGGGTCACTCCGGCGAGGCCGCGTTCGGCGACCAGCCGGCCCGCCGCCTCGATCGCCCGTTCCCGCACCGGCGGCCGTCCGCCCGGGTCGACGCCGGCCTGCCGGACGGCCTCGTCCAGCGGGGCCCGGGAGCCGCCGAGGCGGCGCAGCAGGGTGCTGCGCGACATTCCGGCCGCCGAGGCGATCGCCGTCAGCGGGACGTCCGCGACGTCCCGCCCCCGTGCCTTCGCGGCCGCGAGGGCGGCCGCCACCAGATCGTTCATGTGAGACATCGTACTACTTGACACCTGAGACGGTTCCAGAGACGCTCTATAGGCAAGTTCCATCCAGGAACGGCAAGGGATCGAAGGGGAGAGAGCCATGAGCGTCGTCATCTCCGGGGGCGGACCGGCCGGAATGGTGCTGGGCCTGATGCTGGCCCGAGCGGGCGTCGAGGTGACCGTGCTGGAGAAGCACGCCGACTTCCTGCGGGACTTCCGCGGCGACACCGTCCACGCGTCCACCGTGCGCCTGATGGACGAACTGGGCCTCGGCCGGAAGTTCGCCGCCCTGCCGCAGAGCCGGCTCGGCAACCTGGTGGTACCGGTGCCCGGCGTCGGGGACGTCGCGCTGAGCGCCTTCGACCGGCTGCCCGCGCCGTACAACTACATCGCCATGATGCCGCAGTGGGACCTGCTCAACTTCCTGGTCGAGGAGGCGAAGCGGGAACCCGCCTTCACCGTGCGGATGAACACCGAGGCCACCGGACTGCTCCGGGAGCACGGCCGGGTGGTCGGCGTCCGCTACCGCACCCGGGACGGCGAGGAGGGCGAGCTGCGCGCCGACCTCACCGTCGCCGCCGACGGCCGGCACTCCACCCTGCGCCGGGAGGCCGGCCTGGTGCCCGAGGAGTACCCGGTGCCCTTCGACGTCTGGTGGTTCCGGCTCCCCCGGCACGCCCACGAGCAGGCCGCGCCGCCCAGCCTCACCCCCGGCTTCGGCGAGCGCGAGCTGGCCCTCAGCTTCACCCGCGACGACTACTTCCAGATCGCCTACTTCAAGTCCAAGGG
The DNA here is from genome assembly GCF_042731675.1 of Kitasatospora sp. NPDC059827. Classification (NCBI taxonomy): domain Bacteria; kingdom Bacillati; phylum Actinomycetota; class Actinomycetes; order Kitasatosporales; family Streptomycetaceae; genus Kitasatospora; species Kitasatospora sp. NPDC059827. The sequence goes on from NZ_JBHWIV010000015.1 coordinate 129,745, forward strand.
CTTCGACCCCGAGCTGCGCGCCGAGGGCATCGACCGCTTCCGCGCCCGGATCGCCCGGCTCATGCCGCAGTTCGCCGACCGGGTCGACCAGTTGGCCGGGATGGACGAGCTCCACCTGCTCGACGTCAAGCTCAACCGGCTGGACCGCTGGTACGTCGACGGGCTGCTGCTGATCGGCGACGCCGCCCACGCGATGTCCCCGGCCGGCGGGGTCGGCATCAACCTCGCCATCCAGGACGCCGTCGCGGCCGCCGCCCTGCTCGCCGAACCGCTGCGCCGCGGTCGGCCGACCGTCGCCGCGCTGGCCCGGGTCCAGCAGCGCCGCTGGTGGCCGACCGTGGTCATGCAGCGCCTCCAGCGGGTCCTGCACGGCATCATGTTCGTCCCGGTGCTCACCGGGCGGCGCTCCGGGCCGCCGACCGCCTTCGCCGCGGTCGCCCGCCGGGTGCCCGCCGTCCGGATCGGCCTGTCCCGGCTGCTCGCCATCGGGCCGCGCCCCGAACACGCCCCGGCCTTCGCCCGCCGGCCGTCCGCCTGACCCTCCGCCCGGCCGGCCGACCACCGGGCTGATCACCGGCTCGGCCACCGGCCCGGCCACCGGCCCACCGAACGGCCCGCCCCGGACCGGCCGTTCGGGCGGGCGGTTTCCGGGGAACGACCCTCGGCATGACGATCCCTCATCGCCTGACCGGTACGGGCGCCCACCCCGTCCTCGTCCTGCACGACTGGTTCGGCACCAGCGCGGGCTGGGGCCCCTTCCTCGACTACCTCGACGGCAGGGCGTTCAGCTACGCCTTCCTCGACTACCGCGGCTACGGCGAGCGCAAGGACGTGACCGGCGCCTACACCCTCGCCGAGATCGCCGCCGACGCGCTCGCCCTCGCCGACCAGCTCGGCTGGGACCGCTTCTCGCTGGTCGGCCACTCGATGGGCGGCAAGGCGGCCCAGCAGGTCCTGGCCGAGGCCCCGCTGCGGGTGCGCAAGCTGGTCGGCCTGTCGCCGGTGCCGGCCGGGGCGTACCCGCTGGACGAGGCGGGCGAGGCGCTGTTCTACGGCGCCGCCGAGGACCGCGAGAAGCGGTACGCGATCCTCGACCTGGTCACCGGGCAGCGGGCGGGCCGGGTCTGGCTGGACCGGATGGTCGACCAGTCGCTGCGGCTGTCGACCGTCGAGGCCTTCGACGGCTACGTCCAGGACTGGACCACGGCCGACCTGGAGCACCGGATCAGCGGGAACCCCGTCCCGGTCAAGGTCATCGTCGGCGAGCACGACCTCGCGCTGACCGCCGACGTGATGCGCGGCACCTGGCTGGAGCACTACCCCAACGCCGAGTTGGAGGAGCTCGGCGGCACCGGGCACTACCCGATGTACGAGGCGCCGGTGGCACTGGCGACCGCGATGGAGGCCTTCCTCCACAACTGAGCCGCGGAGCGCTACCGCGAACCGGCGGCGAGTAGGCTCGGACGGGACGAGAGGAGAGCCCCGTGAGCCAGCCGGTCCCGGACGGAGCCGAACTCATCCCCAGGCCCGAGAAGTCGCCCGCCGCTCTCAAGGCCGCCCTCGCCGTGGTGGCCTCCGCCCGGCTGCCGGAGATGGTGGAGGGACAGACCCGGGCCATGGCCGCCGCCATCGACTCAGGAAGCATCAGCCCGCTCCGCGCGTTCGTCGCGCACTGGGCGGCCGTCGTGGAGATCGAGCGGGTCCCGGCCACGGCACGGGCCTACCACCGGGCGAACTACCTCGCCAACCACGCGGAGAGCGTCGAGGAGTGCCGTCGGCACGCCACCGACGTCGCCGCGATCTACCGGGCCGCGTTCTCGGCGGTGAACGAGTGAGCTGGAGCTGGGAGTACCTGCCCAGCCCGGAACACGTCACCGGCGGCGCACCCGCCGACTTCCTGGCGGCCGTCGAGACGAAGGCCGCCGAGCTCGTCCGGGCGGCCGCCGCGCTGTACCTGGACGGGAGCAGGTACGAGGGCAGTGGCGAGCCCATGCAGTACCTGGACGTTGCCGGCGGCCTGGTCGCGTACTACGTCGTGCCCAGACTCGAACTCGTCGTCGTCTGCCAGGTGACGCCGCCCGCATGACCCCGGGCGGGCCCGGCCCCCGGCCGGGCCCGCAGGGGTCAGATGCCGAGGCCGCGGATGACCAGGTCGACCAGGGCGAAGAAGAACAGTGAGATGCCGACGAAGCTGTTCGTCTGGAAGAAGGCCCGGTTGAGCCTCGACAGGTCGTTCGGCTTCACGATGGTGTGCTCGTAGACGAAGGCGCCCGCGACGACGGCCAGACCGATCCAGAACGCGGGGCCGGCGTCGGTGAGCACCGCGAACCAGCCCAGCAGCAGGGTGGTCAGGACGTGGCAGACCCGGGCGCCGCGGATGGCGGCCGGGACGCCGAAGCGGGCCGGCGGCGAGCCGACGCCGTGCTCCCGGTCGGACTCGACGTCCTGGCAGGCGTAGATCAGGTCGAAGCCGCCGATCCAGATGCCGACCGCGACCCCGAGGACCACGGCCTCCCAGGACCAGGTGCCGGTCACCGCGAGCCAGGCGCCGACCGGGCCCATCGCCTGGGCCAGGCCGAGGATCGCCTGCGGGAAGTTGGTGAACCGCTTGCCGTACGGGTAGACGACCATCGGCACCACGGCCACCGGAGCGAGGGCCAGGCAGAGCGGGTTGAGCAGGGCCGCCGCGCCGAGGAAGACCACCAGGGCGACCGCCGAGCCGGCGTACGCGGTCCTCAACGAGACGGCGCCGGTGACGAGTTCGCGCCCGGCGGTGCGCGGGTTCCGGGCGTCGATCTCGCGGTCGATGATCCGGTTGGCGGCCATCGCGAAGGTGCGCAGGCCGACCATGCAGACGGTGACGACGAACAGTTCGCCCCAGTGCACCCGCTTGTCCGCCAGGAACATGGCGGTCAGCGCGGCGATGTAGGCGAAGGGCAGGGCGAAGACCGAGTGCTCGATCATCACCAGGCGCAGGAAGGCCTTGGTGCGCCCCGGGGTCTCGACGGCGGCGGTGCTCACAGCCCGTACTCCTTCCAGCGACGGGTCACGAGTGCGGCCGTGGCCGGGTCCGAGGAGACCATCTCCGGCCAGCCGCCGTCCCGGGTGTAGCCCTCCTCGGGGAGCTTGCGGGTCGCGTCGATGCCCGCCTTGCCGCCCCAGAACTGCTGGTAGGAGGCGTGGTCGAGGTGGTCGACCGGGCCCTCGACCACGGTGAGGTCGCGGCTGTAGTCGACGTTCCCGAAGGCCCGCCAGGCCACTTCCTGGTAGTCGTGGACGTCGCAGTCGGAGTCCACCACGATGATCAGCTTGGTGAGCGACATCATGTGGGCGCCCCAGATCGCGTGCATCGTCTTCTGGGCGTGCTTGGGGTACTTCTTGTCGATCGAGACGATCACGCAGTTGTGGAAGCCGCCGGCCTCGGGCAGGTCGTAGTCGACGATGTCCGGGATGATGATCTTCAGCAGCGGCAGGAAGAACCGCTCGGTGAACTTGCCCAGCGGGCCGTCCTCGGTCGGCGGGCGGCCGACCACGATGGACTGCAGGATCGGCCGGCGGCGCATGGTCACGCAGTCGATCGTCAGTGCCGGGAACGGCTCCTGCGGGGTGTAGAAGCCGGTGTGGTCGCCGAACGGGCCCTCGGGGAGCATCTCGCCGGGCTCCAACCAGCCCTCCAGGACCACCTCGGCGTCGGCCGGGACCTGGAGCGGGACGGTCTTGCAGTCGACCATCCGGACCCGCTCGCCCGCGACGAAGCCGGCGAACAGGTACTCGTCGATGTCGCCGGGCAGCGGTGCGGTGGCCGCGTAGGTGACGGCCGGCGGGCAGCCGAAGGCGATCGCCACCGGGAGGCGCTCGCCGCGCTTGGCCGCGACGGCGTAGTGGTTGCGGCTGTCCTTGTGGATCTGCCAGTGCATCCCGATGGTGCGGCGGTCGTGCCGCTGGAGCCGGTAGAGGCCGAGGTTGCGGACGCCGGAGTCCGGGTCCTTGGTGTGGGTCAGGCCCAGGTTGAAGAAGGAGCCGCCGTCCAGCGGCCAGGTGAACAGCGCGGGCAGCTCGTCCAGGTTGACGTCGTCGCCGGTGAGCACGACCTCCTGGACCGGGGCGTCGCCGGACTTCACGTTCCGCGGCGGGACGTGGGCCATCGAGGCGAGCTTGCCGAAGGCGTCCCGGAACCCGGTGAAGCCCTGCGGCAGTTCGGGCTTGAGCAGGCCGGCGATCTTCTCGGAGATGTCCTCCGGGCCCTTGAGGCCGAGCGACTTGGCGAGGCGCCGCTCGGTGCCGAAGACGTTCATCGCGATCGGCATCGACGAGCCCTTGACGTTCTCGAACAACAGCGCCGGGCCCTTGGCCTTCTGCACGCGGTCGACGATCTCGCCGATCTCCAGGTGGGGGTCCACCTCCGCCTTGATGCGCTTGAGGTCGCCCTCGCGGTCGAGGGCTCGGAGAAACGAGCGGAGATCGTCGTATGCCATGCCAGTCAGTATCCGCCACCCGATAGCCTGGCTTGCGTCAAGGGCCCCGGGAGGTGCCCGCCGCTCCGGCCCTCGCGGGGGAGATCACAGCCGTGCTGAGGATTCTTCTGACCATCGTCCTTCCGCTCGCGCTGTGGGTGTGGGCGTTCATCGACTGCCTGGTCACGCCCGAGGGAGAGGTCAGGCACCTGCCGAAGCCGATCTGGCTGATCATCGTGCTGCTCTTCCCGCCGCTCGGCCCGATCGCCTGGCTGGTGGCCGGGAAGCGGCGCGGCTTCCTGCGCGCGGGCGCGCCGGACGGAGGGCCGCTCCGGACGGACGCGGACGGCCGGAGCGGTTCCGCCGCCCCGCGCCGCGGACGGCCGGTGGCCCCGGACGACGACCCGGAGTTCCTGGCCTCCCTCGGGAACGAGTCCGCGAAGAACGGGCCCGCCAAGAACGGGTCCGCCGAGAACGACTCCGAGAAGAAGGACGCCCCCGCGAAGAGCGGGTCCTTGCAGAAGGACGACAAGGACCACGAGGACATGCTCCGGCGGTGGGAGGCCGATCTGCGCCGCCGGGAGCAGGAGCTGCGCGGCGGCGAGGAGCCCGAGGACGGGCGAAAGAGCTGATCGGAGCGGGTCCGCCGCTCCCCCGGACAGCCCACCCGGGCACCCACGGGTGGGCTGCGGCCTTTTTGGCGCTTCCCTACGACCGGGAAGCCCCCGGCCTTGATCGCCCCGCTCCCGGCTCCACGGTCCAGCCGTCCTCGAGCGGTACTCCGGACGGCCGCCCCACACTGCTGGAGGACGGTCCTGACCTGCGTTTTCCTTCATGCTCAGATCATCGGACCATCATCTGCCCGACAACCCCCGGTATTCGAACGGCCACCGAGCGCACAGCCCTCGGGGCGACCGCTTCTGTACAGGCCTGACAGCTAAACGAACTCGACCTTGTACGGAATCGACGCCGAAACCAGCGCACGGCCCCTCGTACAGTCATAAGTGAAGAAGTTGATTCGCAGCTGGGGGTACAGCAGACGCTGGCTGTCGGACAGTTCCCTCACCCTTGGAGTGGTTCGAGATGACGGTTGTGCATGAGGCGCCGGTCGGCGGCGAGGTCCCCGAGGTCCCGGCCGATGCCAAGGGGCGGGTCGCCGAGCTCCACGAGCTCCGCGAGCAGGTGCGCCGCGGCCCGAGCGACAAGGCCACCGAGGCCCAGCACGCGAAGGGCAAGCTGACCGCCCGCGAGCGCATCGACCTGCTGCTGGACGAGGGCTCCTTCCGCGAGGTCGAGCCGCTGCGCCGGCACCGCGCCCAGGGCTTCGGCCTGGAGGCCAAGAAGCCGCACACCGACGGCGTGGTCGTCGGCTGGGGCACCGTGCACGGGCGCACCGTGTTCACCTACGCGCACGACTTCCGGATCTTCGGCGGCGCCCTGGGCGAGGCCCACGCGCAGAAGATCCACAAGATCATGGACATGGCCATCGCGGCCGGTGCCCCGCTGGTCTCGCTGAACGACGGCGCCGGTGCCCGTATCCAGGAGGGCGTCACCGCCCTGGCCGGTTACGGCGGCATCTTCCAGCGCAACACCAAGGCCTCCGGCGTCATCCCGCAGATCTCGGTGATGCTCGGCCCGTGCGCCGGCGGCGCCGCGTACTCCCCCGCGCTGACCGACTTCGTCTTCATGGTCCGCGAGACCTCGCAGATGTTCATCACCGGCCCCGACGTGGTCCAGGCCGTGACCGGCGAGAAGATCAGCCAGAACGGCCTGGGCGGCGCCGACGTGCACGCCGGCGTCTCGGGCGTCTCGCACTTCGTCTACGACGACGAGCAGTCCTGCATCGAGGAGGTCCGCTTCCTCCTGTCGCTGCTGCCGCAGAACAACCGCGAGATGCCGCCGTCGGTGGTCAGCGAGGACCCGGTCGAGCGCCGCAACGACAGCCTGCTGGACCTGGTGCCCGTCGACGGCAACCGCCCGTACGACATGCGCAAGGTGATCGAGGAGATCGTCGACCACGGCGAGTTCCTGGAGGTCCACGAGCGCTGGGCCACCAACGTGCTCTGCGTGCTGGCCCGGGTCGACGGCCACGTCACCGGCATCATCGCCAACCAGCCGCAGTCGCTGGCCGGCGTGCTCGACATCAACGCCAGTGAGAAGGCCGCGCGCTTCGTCCAGATGTGCGACGCCTTCAACATCCCGCTGGTCACCCTGCTGGACGTGCCCGGCTTCCTGCCCGGCGTCGACCAGGAGCACGGCGGCATCATCCGGCACGGCGCCAAGCTGCTGTACGCCTACTGCAACGCCACCGTGCCGCGCATCTCGCTGATCCTGCGCAAGGCCTACGGCGGCGCCTACATCGTCATGGACTCCCGCTCCATCGGTGCGGACCTGTCCTACGCCTGGCCGACCAACGAGATCGCCGTGATGGGCGCCGAGGGCGCCGCCAACGTCATCTTCCGCCGCGAGATCAACGGCGCCGACGACCCCGACGCCATGCGCGCCGAGAAGATCAAGGAATACAAGAGCGAGCTGATGCACCCGTACTACGCGGCCGAGCGCGGCCTCGTGGACGACGTCATCGACCCGGCGGAGACCCGCCAGGTGATCGCCTCCGCCCTGGCGATGCTCCGTACCAAGCACGCCGACCTGCCCAGCCGCAAGCACGGCAACCCGCCGATGTAGCAGCGGCACGGTTCGCAGCAGCAGGCCGTACCGAGCACACCACACACCACAGCAACCGGGGGAGAAACCAAGGACATGACCGCTTCCGCCGAACCCCTCGTCCGCGTCGTCCGCGGCAGCCTCTCCGACGAGGAGCTCGCCGCCCTGACCGCCGTCCTGATGGCCCGCGCCGCCGTCGCGCAGCAGGCCGCGGCCGCCGCCCAGGTCGAGCCGATCGCCAACTGGCAGCGCCTGGAGCGCCGCCCGGCCTACTACTCGCCGGTCAGCTGGCAGCAGGCCGCCTGACGCCTCCGGGCCGGGCCCCGAGAGTCCGACCCCGACGGCCGGTCACCCCCATCGGGTGACCGGCCGTCGGGCTGTCCGGCCGTGCTCCGCCGACCGCCGCGGCGCGGGCACCCGGGCCCCACGGGGCCGTTCGTGCCCGTCCGACCGGGTGCGGAGCGGCTCGGTAGGATACCTACCGGACGGTTCACGCCCGTCGCCCCGTCGGCCCCCATAGGATCGGCCGCTGCCGAGGTACAGAACTTTCCAGGGAGGCTGCGATGGCCAGGCAGGCCCGCGCGCTGGCAACCCGCCAGGCGGTACTCCTCGCGGCGGCCGAGGTGTTCGACGAGCGGGGCTACGCCGCCGCCACGATGGCCGAGATCCTGGACCGGGCCGGTGTCACCAAGGGCGCGCTGTACTTCCACTTCCACTCCAAGGAGGAACTGGCGCTCGCCGTGATCGAGGGCCAGGGCGCCTGGATCGCCACCTGGGAACCCTCCTCGGACAGCCCGGTGCAGACCCTGATCGACCTCGGGTACGCGTTCGCCCGCGCGCTCCAGGAGGACCCGCTGGTACGCGGCAGCATCCGGCTGACGATCGAGCACGGCAGCTTCACCCAGCCGCAGATCGCCGCCTACCAGGGCTGGATGGACCTGGTGGGGGCGCTGCTGGAGCGCGCCCGGGAGGCCGGGGACCTCCACCCGGGGGTCGACCTGGTGGCGGCCTCCGGGGTGATCACCGGCGCGGTGACCGGGATCCAGCTGAGCTCCCAGGTACTGGCCGACCGGCAGGACCTGATCAAGCGGATGGCCGACCTGTGGACGCTGCTGCTCCCGGGCCTCGTCCAGCCGCACGCCCTGGCCCGGCTGAGCGTCGCCGAACGCCGCTGAGCGCCGCTGAGCGCCGCACCGCACGACTGGGCGCCGCCCGGGGCCGGCGGCCCAGCGCGCCCCGGTCAGACCCGGTCGGCCCCGGTCAGACCCGGTAGCCCGCGCAGTCGTCCGGCCCCACCAAGGCCGGCAGGGCGGCCGCCCAGAGCTGCCGGACGGCCTCCGGAGCCGGTCGGCCGGGCTCCTCGGCGGCCAGCAGCACCTGGCCGGCCACCACCGCGGTGAGCAGTTCGGCGCAGGCCCGCCGGTCCGCCCCGGGGCGCAGCTCCCCGGCCCGTTCGGCGCGCTCCAGCAGCCGCTGGACGACGGCGGCGAGGCTGCGCCAGGCGGTGCCCGGTCCGGCGCAGCCGTCGGCCGGCCGCAGGCCCTGGCGGCCGAGCCGGACGCCGGCCCGCACCACCACGTCCTCGCGCAGCAACCGGGCCAGCTCGTGCGAGAAGTCGATCAGTGCCTGGACGGCCCGGTCCTCGGTGCGCAGGGCGCGCAGCGCGGCCGCGCCGATCTCCCGCCCGGCGGCGGCCCGCACACCGTCGGCCAGGGCCTGCTTGGAGACGAAGTGGAAGTAGAGGGCGCCCTTGCTCACCCCGGCCCGGCGACTGATGTCGACCAGGCTGGCAGCCTCGAACCCGGCCCCCGCGAAGGTGTCCGCGGCGGCGAGCAACACGGCCCGCCTGGTCCGCCCCGCGCGTTCCTGCTTGACCACTGATCCCCCCGGACTCCGCCGGGCGCGTTCCCCGCCCCACCCGGCCGCTGTCGGCGCGCCCTCGGTCGGAGGCGACGCCTCGCATGCGGAGGGCACTGGCCGAAACCGCATGGTTGGTATCTAATCTAGCGCCTGTGTCGACCCCGCCGTCCAGCGGGGACCGCCCCCCGCCCAAGGTCTGCCGTCCCCAGTTCGGGCATTCCCGCAGACCAGAGGCCGGGTAGCGTGGTCGGTCCGGGCCTTGCGACGGGCCACCCCCGGCCGCAGAAGACAAACCGGGTGGTATGTATGTTTTGCTGTGGGGCGTCCGTGGCGGGCGCTCGACCGACACCCTGGAGCTGGGGCCAGTCATGCCATTGATCGTAGAGCCGGACGCCCACGGCCCGTACGCCCACCCCGGCACCGGCTACGGCACCCACTCCGGCACCGGCCACTCCGGCACCGGCTACGACTTCCACGACCGGACCGTCTCCCGGCACCTGGTGCACCGCGCCTCGGTCTCCGAGGTGTTCCTCACCGGCTGGCAGGCCACCGGCCCGTACGACTTCCTGCTCGGCGCCCAGTGGCCCCGGCTGCACGGCTTCTACCGGCTGCCCGGGGACCGCTACCACGACCCGGTGCTGCTGGCCGAGACCGTCCGGCAGGCCGGGCTGCTGATCGGCCACGCCGGCTTCGGGGTGCCGCGCGACCACCACTTCGTCATGGAGGAGCTCGGCTACGCGCTCGGCGAGGCCGGCCTGCCCGGCCTCGCGGTCACCGCCGACCCGGCCTCGCTGATGCTCACCGTCGGTTGCCAGGACGTCCGGATGCGGCACGGCCGGCTGGCCTCGCTGCGGGTGCACGCCGAGGTCACCCGGGACGGCCGGCGGATCGGCCACGGCGACGGCCAGCTGCGGGTGGTCACCCCCGCCTCGTACCGGCGGCTGCGCGGCCCCGGCCGCGGCGCCGCCACCCCGCCGCGCCCGCCGGAGCCCGCCGCACCCGAGCTGGTCGGGCGGGCGCAGGCCGCGGACGTGGTACTCAGCCCGACCCTGCGACCGGACACCTGGCTGCTGCGCGCCGACGCCGGGCACCCGGTGCTGTTCGACCACGGGCTCGACCACGTGCCCGGGATGCTGGTGCTGGAGGCCGCCCGGCAGGCCGCCCAGCGGCTGCACCACCCCGAGCCGGTGGTGCCGGTCGAGCTGGTGACCGCCTTCGACCACTACATCGAGCTGGACCGGCCGTGCTTCGTCCGGGCCGTCCGCGAGCGGACACCGGACGGCCGCCGCACCCCCGTCCTGGTCCGACTGCTCCAGGACGGGCGGACGGCGGCCGAGTGCCGACTGCTCACCGAGCCGGTCGACGGTCCGCGGGTGCCGGTCCGGCGGGACGCCTTCGAGGGCCGCCCCACCGCGACCGGCCTGCTGCCGCTGGCGAGTTGAGCTCCGACGCGCCGAGGTCCGACACATCGAGGTCAGCCGACCGGGGATCCGGCGGGCCGGGGGTCAGGCGGCCACCAGCGCGGACGGCCGCCGCCCGGCGTGCATCACGCTGAGGTTGGCCGCCAGCCGGACCGGGTCCTGGGCCAGCCAGAGCCGCAGCGCCGCGCCCAGGGCCGCGCTGGCCGACTCGATCCGGACCTCGGTGATCTGGGCGATCCGGGCCGCGCCGGGCACCAGCAGGTCGGCCAGTGCGGTCGGCAGCCAGACGGTCAGCGCGCACGGCGCCGGCGTCGCGAGGGCGCCCAGCAGCCGGTAGGCGTCCCCCGGTGCGCTGAGCGTGGGGATGATGTCCAGCAGAGCGTCGGCCACCACTTCGGACACGTCGCTCCGGTGTCCCTGGGCGAGCCGTCGGAGCAACATGCGCTCGGCGGCGGTGATTCGGACGGTCAGCATGACCTCGTCGCACTCCATTGCGCGATCTCCTCCTCGTTCCTCCCCGTACCGGCACGGACGGCCGGCACGTCGTACCCCTCTTGCACCTCGGCCCGGCGATCTCGTGCGGAAAGCCGGGCCGGTGGGTGCGTGCCTCCGGTCAGATCCCCGCGTACGAGTGCTTGCCGGTGACGAAGATGTTCACGCCGTAGTAGTTGAAGAGCCAGCAGGCGAAGGCGGCCAGCGCCAGGTAGGCGGCCTTGCGGCCCTTCCAGCCGGCCGTCGCGCGGGCGTGCAGGTAGCAGGCGTAGGCGACCCAGGTGATGAACGACCAGGTCTCCTTCGGGTCCCACTCCCAGTACTTGCCCCAGGCGGCCTCGGCCCAGATCGCGCCCGCGATGATGGTGAACGTCCACAGCGGGAAGACCAGGGCGTTGATCCGGTACGACAGCTTGTCGAAGGTGGACGCGGCGGGCAGCCGGCGCCAGATCGAGGGCGAGGTGCCCAGCGGGCCGGTGGTCAGGCCGGCCGCCATCCGCTTGTCGAACGAGTCCTTGCCCAGGTAGAGCAGCGTGGCGATGAACGCCGCGTAGAAGGCGCCGCCGCACAGGATCGCGGTGGAGACGTGGATCGCCAGCCAGTACGAGTGCAGGGCCGGGACGAGCTGCTCGGAGTCGGTGTACAGCACCTGGGTGGCGATGCCGAGGGTCAGCAGCACCGCGACGGTGACCGGCAGGCCGAGCCAGCGCACGTTCTTCCGCGCGGCCAGCAGCACCAGGTAGGCGGCCGTCATCGCGAAGGCGAAGGCGCAGGAGAACTCGTACATGTTGCCCCACGGCCAGCGGGACACCGACAGGCCGCGGGCGACGATGCCGCCACCGTGCAGCAGCAGCGCCAGGACGGTCAGCGAGACCGCGATCCGGCCGGCCAGGTCGGCCTTCTCGCTGGTGCCGGCCGCGCCGGGGCCGTCCTCCTCGTCGTCGCCGCGACCACCGGTGATCACCGTCGCGCCCTCGCCCGCCAGGACGGTGCGGGTCAGCGTGGTGGTGCCGCCCTTCGCCCCGGCCACCGTGACGGTGACCTTCTTGGCGGCCTTGGGCTCCGCCGCGGCGACGGTCTCGGCCAGGTTGCCGGACTGCTCCTTGGAGCGGACGGCGACCGCGCCCTTGCTGCCGAACGTCCACTCGAACATGTGGGCGAACATGGCGAGCGTGTAGACCGCCATCGCCGAATAGATCAGCTTGTTGGAGAGGTCGGCCAGCTGTGGGTCGACTCCCGAGGCGAGGTGCACCGTCTACTCCTTGGAGTTCTGGTCGGCAGGGGCTGTGGGGTCTTCTGTTGCGGGGTCTTCCGGTGCTGCGAGGTCTTCCGGCGTCTCGTCGGACTCCTGGTCCTCCCGGTCCTCCTGGTCCTCCTCCGACGCCGGGGCGTCGTCCTGGAGGTCCACCGCGAGTTCGGCCAGCTCCTCGGCGATCTTCGCCGACTCGCTGCGGGCCAGGCCGGCCAGCTCCACCTGGGTGCCGCCGCCCGGCAGGGCCACCGCCCGCACCCAGATCCGGCGGCGCTGGATGAACAGCGAGCCGATCAGGCCGAGGATCGCCAGCACCGCGCCGGTCAGCGCGATCTCGTTGCCGGGGCGGTGCGAGACGTTGAAGCTCGCCCACTGCTTGTAGCCCTCGAAGGTGACGGTGCCGTAGCCGTCCGGCAGGATCCAGGCCTGGCCGGGCTTGAGCAGGGCCTTGGCCGGCTGGCCGTCCTGCTGCAGCTGGGTCAGCTTGGAGGTGTTCAGCTGGTAGATGTTCTGCGGCAGGCCGGAGTCGGTGCCGAGGTCGCCGGCGAAGGCGTTCAGCACCAGCTCGGGGGCGGCGTCGCCGGGGAACAGCGAGACCGGGCCGGTGCCGGCGAAGCTCAGCGGGGCGGTCGGCAGGAAGAAGCCGGAGAAGCCCAGCTGGGTCTTGTTGCCGTCCGGGCCGACGCCGTAGTCGGAGGCCTTCACCACACCGGTCGAGGTCAGGTTGGCGTCCTGCGGCAGGAACGGCACGACGTCGTGGTAGACCACGTCGCCCTTGCCGTTCTTCACGGTGATCACCGGGGCGTAGCCGTGGCCGATCAGGAAGACCTTGCTGCCGCCGATCTCCAGCGGGTGGTTGACCTCGATCGTGCCCTTCTTCACCTTCGACTCGTCGCTGCCCTCGTAGTACTCCACGTTCGCGGTGAACTGACGGGCGGCGCCCATCTGGTCACCGGTGTTCTGGAACTTCGAGGTGAAGTTCTGGAGCTTGAGGTAGAAGGGGTCGAGGTCCTGGTTGCCGTAGAACCGGGTGCCGGTGAAGTCGTCGAGCTGGGTGATGGTGTTGGAGTAGCCCTGGCCCTCGACCATCAGCTTGCCGCCGGTGCCGGAGGCCAGGCTGGCCCAGGCGAAACCGCCGAGCAGCGCGAACAGCGACAGGTGGAACAGCAGGTTGCCGACCTCGCGCAGGTAGCCCTTCTCGGCGGCCACCGAGCCGCCGGACAGGTTCGCCCGGAAGCCGCGCTTGCGCAGCAGCCGGTGGGCGGCCGCGTTCACCTGCTCCGGCTCCGCCCCGGTGCGCCAGACCGCGTACACCGGCATCCTGGTCAGGTTGCGCGGGGCGGCCGGGGGCTGGGAGCGCAGCACGCCGACGAACTGCCAGGTGCGCGGGATGATGCAGCCGGCCAGCGAGACGAACAGCAGGATGTAGATCGCGGAGAACCAGACCGAGCTGTAGACGTCGAACAGCTGGAGCTTCTCGTAGATCGGCGCGACCGCGGTGTGCTGCGTCTTCCAGGTCTGCACCTTGAACTGGTTCTGGCCGTTCTGCGGGATCAGCGAGCCCGGGATGGCGGCCAGCGACAGCAGGAACAGCAGGATCAGGGCGACCCGCATCGAGGTCAGTTGGCGCCACATCCAGCGCGCCCAGCCGAACACCCCTATGCCGGTCGGCCCCTCGGACTCGACCGGCGCGGTGCTGAGCCGTTCGGCGGCGGCGTCGTCGTCCGGCGCCGGGGGCAGCTCGGTATCGGTCGTGGTCTTGCTCACGGTCAGATTCCGATCTGGGAGTCGGCGGTCCAGGACTGCAGTTCGCTCATCCAGGAATCCCAGATCCCGGTGACGAGCAGCAGACCGACCGCGACGAGCATGCCGCCACCGATCCGCATCACGAGCGGGTAGTGCCGCTTGACCCACCCGAAGGCGCCCAGCGCCCGGCGGAAGGCCAGCGCGGCCACGATGAACGGTACGCCGAGGCCCAGGCAGTAGAAGGTCATCAGCAGGGCCCCGCGCGCCGCGTCCGCCTGGTTCAGCGACAGCGTCTGGACGGCCGCCAGGGTCGGGCCGATGCAGGGCGTCCAGCCGACGCCGAACACCATGCCCAGCAGCGGCGCGCCGAGCAGGCCGACGGCCGGGCGGCGGTGCGAGCGCACCTCGCGCATGCTCAGGCCCGGCACCAGGCCCATGAAGGCCAGGCCCATCACCACGGTCAGCGAGCCGAGCACGATCGCGATGGCCCGCTTGTGCTCCTGGAGGGTGTTGCCGAACTGGCCGAACAGCGCCCCACCGGAGACGAAGACCACCGTGAAGCCGAGGATGAACAGGGTCGCCCCGAGCAGCATCCGGCCGCGCTTGGCGCCGCGGGCGTCCGCGAGGTCGGCGGCGGAGAAGCCCGTCACGTACGACAGGTAGCCGGGCACCAACGGCAGCACGCAGGGCGAGAAGAACGAGACCAGCCCGGCCGCGAGCGCGACCGGCGCGGCGGCGAGCAGCGCCCCGCTCTGGACCGTGGTGAAGGTGTCGGCCAGCGGGAGGGCGGCGGCGTTCAGCGGCCCAGTCACTGCTGCTGCTCCGCGACCACCGGCTGGACGATCGACTCCAGCGCCTCCTGGGTCGTCCCGCCGACGGCGCGGGCGGCCAGCTTGCCGTCGCGGTCGACGACCAGGGTGGTCGGGATGGACTGCGGGTTGAGGCTGCCCCTGGGGAACTTGAGGAGCTGGGTGCCGGCCGGGTCGAAGATGCTCGGGAAGGAGACGCCCTGCTCCTGCTCGAAGCGGACGGCGTTGGTCTTGTCGGTGTCCCGGGTGTTGATGCCCAGGAACTGGACGCCCTTGTCCTTGTACTCGTCCGCGACGGCCTGGAGGTTCTTCGCCTCGGCCCGGCACGGCCCGCACCAGGAGCCCCAGACGTTCAGCACCACGACCTTGCCGCGGTAGTCGGAGAGCTTGACCTGGTTGCCCTCCAGGGTCTCCCCGGAGATGTCCGGCGCGTCCCCGCGCTTGCCGGTGTCCGCCTTCGACAGGTTGGTCCCCTTGACGGTCACGAACCCGACCTGCCCCTCGCTGCTGCTCGACGAGCCCGAGGAGGAACAGCCGGTGAGGACGAGCGCAGCGGCGGCGACTGTGGCGGCGGCTGCGGCGACACGGGGACGGGGGCGCGTCATGGCAGACATGTGAAAAGTTTCGCATGGAGTTCCGGGCGGGTTCGCCGGGGTCCTACCTTGCGCGTCGCACACCCCCTGACCTGCGAAGACCTCGGGCCACCCGACTTTCGTCAGGTGACCCGAAGTCATACTTACGCACCGCTTACGGGCCTCAGGCGCCGAAGCTCTTGCCCACCGGCTTGTCGCCCTTGCGGCCCTTGCCGACCAGGTGCGCGGGCAGCAGGTCACGGGCCGGCTCGCGGTACCCGACCGAGACGATGCTGTCGCCCTCGAAGGTGAAGCTGGTCAGCGAGGCCAGCGAGCACTGCCGGTTGCGCGGGTCGTGCCAGAGCCGGCGGCGCTCCACGAAGGAGCGGAGGATCCAGACCGGCAGCTGGTGGCTGACGCAGACCGCCTCGTGCCCGCGGGCCGCGTCCCGGGCGGCGCCGAGCGCGCCCATCATCCGCACCACCTGGTCGAGGTACGGCTCGCCCCAGGAGGGCTTGAACGGGTTGGTCAGGTACTTCCAGTAGCCCGGGTTGCGCAGCGAGCCGTCGCCGACGCCGAAGGTCTTGCCCTCGAAGACGTTCTCCGCCTCGATCAGCCGCGGGTCCGCCGCGACCTCCAGACCGTGCGCCTTCGCGATCGGCTCGGCGGTCTCCTGGGCCCGCTCCAGCGGGGAGGCCACCACATGGGTGATGTCCCGCCCGGCGAGGTCCTCGGCGACCCGGTCGGCCATCTGACGGCCCAGCTCGGACAGGTGGTAGCCCGGCAGGCGGCCGTACAGCACGCCCTCCGGGTTGTGCACCTCACCGTGGCGCATCACGTGGACGACGGTGATCTCTTTGGCGCTCACTTCTCAACTGCTCCTGTGGTCTGGAGGGGGGGCTCAGGCCGTGGCGGCGGCAGCGGCGCGGGCCGCGGCCGGCAGCGCGGCGGCGATCCGCTCGATCGCCCGGGCGTCGTGGGTCGCCGAGACGAACCAGGACTCGAAGGCGGACGGCGGCAGGTAGACGCCCTCGGCCAGCATCGCGTGGAAGAAGGCGGTGAAGCGGAACGCCTCCTGGGTCTTCGCCTGGTCGTAGTTCGTGACCTGCGCCTCGGTGAAGAACACCGAGAACATGTTCCCGGCGGTCTGCAGCCGGTGCGCCACGCCCTCCTTGGTGAGCGCCTCGGAGACCAGGCCGGAGATCTCGGCGGAGACCTCGTCCACCGTCGCGTACACCTCGTCGGTGCAGCCGCGCAGCTGGGCCAGGCCGGCCGCGGTGGCGACCGGGTTCCCGGACAGGGTGCCCGCCTGGTAGACCGGGCCGGCCGGGGCCAGGTGGGCCATCACGTCGGCCCGGCCGCCGAAGGCCGCGGCCGGGAAGCCGCCGCCCATGACCTTGCCGAAGGTCAGCAGGTCCGGCGCCCAGCCCTCGTGCGCCGCCTCCAGGCCGTACCAGCCCGCCTTGGAGACGCGGAAGCCGGTCATCACCTCGTCGGAGACGAACAGCGCGCCGTTGTCCCGGCAGAGCCGGGCCAGGCCGGCGTTGAAGCCGGGCAGCGGCGGGACGACGCCCATGTTGCCGGGCGAGGCCTCGGTGATCACGCAGGCGATCTCGCCCGGGTGGGCGGCGAAGGCCTGCTCGACGGCGGCCAGGTCGTTGTACGGCAGCACGATGGTGTCGCCGGCCTGGGCGCCGGTGACGCCCGGGGTGTCCGGCAGGCCGAAGGTGGCCACGCCGGAACCGGCGGCGGCCAGCAGCGCGTCCACGTGACCGTGGTAGCAGCCGGCGAACTTGACCACCTTCGCCCGGCTGGTGAAGCCGCGGGCGAGCCGGATCGCGGACATGGTGGCCTCGGTGCCGGAGGAGACCAGGCGGACCTGCTCGACCGGGGCCACCCGGGAGACGATCTCCTCGGCCAGCTCGACCTCGCCCTGACCGGGCGTGCCGAAGGAGGTGCCGCGGGAGACCGCCCGCTGGACGGCCTCGATCACGGCCGGGTTCGCGTGGCCGAGGATCATCGGACCCCACGAGCACACCAGGTCGACGTACTCGCGGCCGTCGGCGTCGGTGAGGTAGGGGCCGGTGCCGGACACCATGAAGCGCGGTGTGCCGCCGACCGCGCGGAAGGCGCGCACCGGGGAGTTGACGCCGCCGGGCGTGACCACGGAGGCGCGATCGAACAGCGACTGGGACTGGGGGGCTTCGTAGGGGTAGCTCACGGGAGACATGGTCTCAAATCGTGTCCTTGGGCTCTGCATGTCCGGCCCGATCATCTGGAACGATGATCCGGGCACCGTTGTCTGTACGGTTGTCCCTGACGGTCGCCCGTGGCGGTGGTGTACGGGCGGGGCCGCTGGTTGTTCCGTCACACGGACCAGTCAGACTGTGTGCACAGAGTGCGCGAGCGCTCCGGTTGTGTACAGGGGTGTGGAGAGGACTGCTGTGTGCCGCTGGTGGGTACGGCCCGCGAGTAGGCACGGCGGCGAATGACGGTAAGGAGCACGGCCGGCGGGACGCCGGACGTGCGGGGGTCTGTCGATTCCGGCGAGTTCCGGTGAGGATGGTCCGAGTGTCCGAGGCGCAGGACGGGTTCGACGAGGCAGCGGGTGGCCCCCGCAGGCCCGCCGAGACCGCACGCGGGGGTACGGGAGCGGGTACGGGTCGTGGTCGTCGCGGCGGCGAGAGGCGGGGTGAGGGACACGTGGGGGTGACGTACAAGTACTTCGGCGCACCGGACCGCGCCACCGCCGCCAGAGTCCCCACCGCCCTCGGCCCGGGCGGGCTGGGCCTGGACGCCGGCGAACTCGGCGCGCTGGGGCGGCTCGGCGACCTGATGGAGACCAGCGGCTCCCCCACCGGCCACCTCTCCACCAAGATCAAGCCGGAGACCATGAGCGCCATGGTCCTCACCGGCATCCAGGGCGTCCCGCTGCACCAGGTGCCGCCGCTGGAACTCGTCGTGCTGCACCCCGACTACGCGGTCGTCCAACTCCCGCACAACGTGGTCGAACCGCTGCGCAAGGCGGACGAGACCGAACTCGGCGCGGCCGCCTTCATCTGGTCCACCGTCCCGGACCGCCGCGGGCCGCGCGACGCCTTCGTGATCTACAGCATGCTGCACGAGTGGCAGGACTTCGCCAACCGGCTGCACGACGCCGGCCACCAGCTGTACTGCCTGGTCTGGCCCTGAGCGCGCCGCGCCCGGCGCACTGAACGCCGGTCGGGGCGAGGGCGATTGACGGTCCGTCAAGCCCCTCCGACCCGGGATCGGCTGCCGGGCGGGTCAGCCGCGGGAGCGGCGGGCCCGTCGGACGGTGCGTTCGCTCTCGACCGGCTCCGCCAGGTGCCCGTCCACCAGCCGGGACAGGGCCGAGACGAAGACCTCCTGCTCGGGCCGCGGCAGCGCCTCCAGCACCTCCCGGTGGACCCGGTCGGCGATCGCGGTGCCCTGCTCGACGGCGCGTTCGCCCGCCTCGGTGACCGAGATGATCCGCGCCCGGCGGTCGGTGGCGGACGGGCGGCGCTCGGCCAGGCCCGCCTTCTCCAGCTCGTCGACGGTGACCACCATGGTGGTCTTGTCGAGGTCCGCCAACTCGGCCAGCTGGATCTGGGTGCGCTCGGTCTCCTGCGCGTGGAACAGCACGCCGTACGCGCGCGGGGTGATCCCGAGCTCGGTGAAGGCGGCCGCCATCCGAGTCGCCAGCACGTGGCTCGCGTGGTCCAGCAGGCCGGAGATGTCGCGGATCTGGCGCACGGGCGGGGTCGTCGTCATACGTCCGAGATTAGCAACGGCCCGTCTGCTGCCGGATGATCCCGTAGCCAACCAACATCGGGGTTACGGGATACCCAACTCGAACAGCGCATAGCCCGCGTACCAGCCCGCCGCGATCACCGGCATCGCGAACAGCCCGACCAGCGAGGAGGTCCGCACCTTGCGCAGCGCCACCGCCAGGCCGATGCACAGCGGGAAGGCCGGCAGCAGGTAGCGGGAGATGTTGCCGAAGATCTGGTTGCTGCTCAGCGCCGTGAAGACGGTCAGCGCGGTGAAGACCCACAGCACCAGCGGCGGACGGGCCCGCGCCAGCAGCACCAGCAGGCCGGGCAGGGCGATCAGCAGGGCGATCGCGATCAGGTCCGGCACCGGATTGGACTGCCAGAAGTCCCAGTGGCCGGTGATCACGTCCATCACCGTGCGCACGGTGGAGGCGCCGAAGTCGAAGTAGCGGTTCCAGGCGCCGCGCTGGAGCTTGAAGTAGCCGCCCCAGTCGCCCATCCGCCAGCCCACCCAGGCGACGTAGCCGAACAGGCCCCACGGGGTGATCAGCATCGCGGTCAGCGGGCGGGCCACCCCGTCGGTGCGGCGCACCAGGGCGACCAGCGCGGCGATCGACACCGCCGCGATCAGCGCGGCCGCGGTCGGCCGGTTCAGGCCCGCGACCAGGGCCAGCAGCCCGGCCGCGAGCCAGCGGCGGGTCATCACGCAGTAGCAGGCCCAGGCGGACAGCGCGACGAACAGCGAGTCCGAGTAGACCGCCCACTCCACGCCCGAGCCCGGGAACAGGCCCCAGATCACCGCGGCAATCACACCCGCCCGGAACCCCCCGAGCCGCTCCGCGACCGCGAAGATCCCGGCCGCGGCGACCAGCGAGGCGAGCACCGAGACCGCTATCCCGGAGCCGTACGGGCCGAGGCCGGTGACCGCGCCGACCAGCCGCATCAGCCACGGGTAGAGCGGGAAGAAGGCGGAGGAGTTCTCGTAGTAGGTGGCCAGCGGGAACCCGTGCAGCTCGATCAGCTGCGGGTCGTAGCCGTTCTCGGCGATCCGCTGGTACCAGACGCCGTCCCAGGTGCCCAGCACGTCCCAGGAGTGGGCGCCGCCGCCCCGGCCGGGCTGCTTCTTCAAGTAGTCGCCGGTGTGCTCCAGCAGCATCAGGAAGACGGTCAGGCCGATCGCCTTGACCACCGCGTACGCGCCCAGCGCGGGCGCGAAGCGGTCCACCAGCGCCATGAACCGGCCGGGCGTACGGTCCGCCCGCTCCTCGACCGGCTCCCCCGGCCCGGCCACCGGCACGGCGCTGGACGGTTCGGTGCTGGACGACTCGGTGCTCGATGCCGTGCTCATCTGCTCTGGGTACTCCCCGCCCCGCTCATGGTGCGCGCGGCTCCGGCGCAACGACGTTCCGGAGAGCCTACGGCACACCCCCGCACCCCACCCCGCCCCCGCCCGCCCCGGAAAACCCGTGGCGCCCGGCCGCCGCCGCCCCCGACGATGCCCGCATGCCGCTCCAGCCGCCGAAGCACCAGATCCGGGCGCTCCACACCGCTGACACCCTCACCGTCTACCAGGCCTTCCCGCCGGCGATCGCCGAACCGGCGGCGGCCGAGGGGCGGTTCCCGGAGGCGTTCCAGCGGGACCGGATGACCTGGATCAAGCCCTCGTTCCTCTGGATGATGCACCGCAGCGACTGGGGCCGGAGCCCCGATCAGGAGCGGGTGCTGGCCCTGGAGATCAGCCGCGAGGGCTTCGACTGGGCGCTGGAGCGGGCCGTGCTGAGCGGCTACACCGGGCGGGTGCACGCCTCGCAGGCGGCGTGGAAGCGGGAGCTGCGGCAGAGCCCGGTGCGGGTGCAGTGGGATCCGGAGCGCGGGCCGGACCTGCGGGCGCTGGAGTGGCGGACGATCCAGGTCGGGCTGCGCGGCGAGGCGGTGCGGCGCTACGCGGACGAGTGGATCCGGGGGATCACGGACGTCACGGCGCTGGCGGACCGGGTGCGCCGGGAGCGGGATGCCGCGCTGTTGCCGGTGGAGACGGCCTACCCGCTGGGTACGGCCGCCGCCGCCCGGGTGGGGGCGGCGGCGGGCTGAGGTCGGCTGGGGTCAGCTGTGGAGGTAGACGATGCCGAGTTTGGTGAGCTGCCAGAGCTGGGTGGGGGCGCCGGTGTCGGTGGCGAGTTCGACGTAGGGGTTGCCCTTGGCGTCGAGGGTGGTGCCGGCCGCCAGGACCTTGGTCGGGTCCGCCGAGTCGGCGATCCGGTAGTTGCCGTTGCCGGCCGGCGTGAACACCCAGTGCTGGTTGGCGCCGCCGTTGCAGCCCCACTGCTGGATCCGGGTGCCGGGCGCGGTGGAGGCCGCGTTGGCGTCCAGGCACATGCCGCGGTTGCCGCTGAAGTCCAGCTCGTAGCTGCCGCCGGCCTTCGCCTCCAGGACGAAGGACTGGTTCAGTCCGCCGGTCGCCGGGTAGCTGATGGCGGCCCGGCCGTTGGTGGAGTCGCCGTAGCTGCCGCCGCCGGTGAGGTCGAGGGCGTTGCCGGTGGCCGCGTTGGTGAGCTGGTACCAGGAGCCGTCCTCGGGGGTGTCGCCGAAGGGCTTTCCGGGGGTGAGCGGCTGGATCGAGGTGGTGTTCTGCTGGTTGAGGGTGCAGTACGCCTCCGTCTGGTCCGGCTTGGCGAAGAACTGGCCGAGGCAGACGCCCTCACCGCGGTAGCCGGCCACCCGCAGGTGGTACGACTGGCGGACCATGTTCATGCACAGCCCGGGGATGCCGATCTGCGAGTCGCAGCCGTTGCGGGCCCACTCGGAGAGGTTGATGACGTCCCCGTTGCTGTACTCGTACGGCGAACTCGTCCACTCCGCGCACACCTCGTGCCCGAAGGCGACCCGCCGCTGGTCCAAGTACCGGACGCCGGGCACCTGTTCGGCCGCGCCGCGGAGCGCGTCGCTGAGCGTGGGGACCACCAGGTTGTGGCCCCAGGCGAGGTCCTCGGGGAAGGCCGGGCAGCCGTCGGCGATCTTGCCGAGGTAGTCGTTGCGCCGGATGTCCGGGGTGATCGGGTTGAAGTACGACTGGTAGACCAGCTGGTACGAGGAGTCGGCGTAGCCGGCCCGGCGCATGGTCTGCCGGATGTTCTGCAGCGCGGCGACCACCTTGGGCTGGACCGCCTTGGCCCGGCGGCGGATCTCGTCGCTGCCGATGGTGTCCCGGCAGCCCTGGTCCTTGGGGATCGGGAAGTACTGCGCGAGGCAGTGCATCATGATGCCGCTGAAGTCGAAGTCGTCGTTGGCGCCGATGGTGACGACGACCATCTTGACGTCGTACTTGGCCGCCGTGTCGGCGAGTTTGACGTCCTGTTTGGGCTCGCCGAAGTCGCCGCTGCCACCGCCGGTGATCTTGGCCAGTTCGGGGTCGCTGACCAGGTCGCCGGTCTGGGCGCCGGAGCAGGCCAGGTCGATCGGGGTGACCCCGGGGATGTCGGTGGTGAAGATCTCCGACTTGGGGTGCCGGTGGCAGTAGTTGGTGGAGGTGTCGGTCTCCGGGAAGTAGCCGTCGTTGGTGTCGGTACCGGCGCCCTCCCCGGAGATGGCGCTGTCGCCGAGGGCGACGATCGCGGCCGGGCGGGTGGGCGCCGGGGCGGGGGCCGGGGCGCTGTCGGCGAACGCGGCGGGGGCGCCGGCCAGACCGAGGGTGGCGACGAGGACGCCGGTGGCGAGCAGTGCGGCGGACCGGGACGAGCCCGTTCGCGCCCGCCGCGCAGCGGGGGTGCGGAACCTGATCACACGCGACTCCTTGCGGGGGTGGGGGCCGCCCGGCCCGGGGTGTCGGGCGGTGCGGGGCAAGAGAGGTGCCGAAAAGGTGAGCAGGTCTCACATTCTAGGTACTGACAAGTAGTGCAACAAGGCTCGTGACAGCACCGGGAAACCGCCCCCGGAACGGCGGCGGCACGGGAGAACACGAGCGCACCCGAGCGAACCCGGGAGAGCACGAGAAAAAGAGCCGCCGTTCCGCGCCCCAGGAGGGAAGCACGGAACGGCGGCTCTCACCGGCCGAACCGGGGGTGGGTTCAGCCCACGTTGGCGCAGTGGTTGCCGAACGCCGGGTTCAGCAGACCCACGACGTCGATGCTGTTGCCGCACAGGTTGACGGGAACGTGCACCGGGATCTGGATCTGGTTGCCCGAGATGACGCCGGGGGAACCCGCAGCGACACCCTCGGCGCCGGAGCTGGCCATGGCGGTGCCGGCGCCGGCGGCCACGATGCCCACCACGGCCGCGCCGACGGCGGCGGTCTTCTTGATGCTCATGCGAGCCTCCTGACTGTTCATACAGAGATGCACGGGGAGTGCGACATCTAGAACGACACCCGTCCGGAGCGGTTGCGACGGTGCCCGCACTGTCACCCGTCTGGCCCAATCCGGCCGCCGACCGGCATTCGGGTGATCACCGGACCGGACCGTTTCCCCTCGCGTGCTGCCTCGTTCTCCCTCACGAAGACGATCCATCAGGCCCTGCTCAACGAATCGAGTACCGCCCATGCGCAGCTCGCCCACGGCCACGTCGGCACCGCGGCCCACGGCGGGCCGGTCGACGTGGCGGGCCCCCCAGAACCCGGCGTTCGGCGACACCGCCTGAACGCCTGACCGGGAATTCCCGGTCGCACCTCTGTCCGGACCGTTCCCGGCCGTGCGGGAAATGTTCGCGAGGTACCGGAAGAACGCGGCGGCTGCGTCGACGCCCGAGCCACGGGCGCAACACGCCGGTGTGCGCCGCCGGAGTGACAAACACGGCAATCCCTGAACCGTTCGGGTGAGTATTCGTGCTCGCCCGTTTCCCGACATTCCCCTTGCGTCGGGCAGAAATCGGAGGAACTGACATGCGTAACCTCAAGAAGGCCGCCATCCTGTCGCTGGCCACCACCGGCCTGGTGCTCGGTGCCGCGGGCGGCGCGTTCGCCAGCTCGGGCGCCCAGGGTGTGGCCGCCGGCTCCCCCGGCGTGCTCTCCGGCAACCAGATCCAGGTGCCGATCCACATCCCGCTGAACGTCTGCGGCAACACCGTCAACGTGATCGGCCTGCTGAACCCGGCCTTCGGCAACTCCTGCGCCAACGTCGGCTGAACCCGCGGTCGCCGACCCGGCGACAGCTGATTCACCGAGCCCGTGCCGCGCCCCGCAGCGCCGGGGCGCGGCACGCTCCACCCGTGTGTGATCGAGGAGATCAACCCCCATGCAGAACGTGAAGAAGGTCGCCGTCCTCTCCGCCGCCGCTGCCGGCCTGGTGATGGGCGCGGCGGGCTCCGCCGCCGCCAGCTCGGGCGCCGAGGGCGTGGCCGCCGGCTCCCCGGGTGTCGCCTCCGGCAACCAGATCCAGGTCCCGGTGCACATCCCGATCAACCTGTGCGGCAACTCCATCAACGTCATCGGCCTGCTGAACCCGGCCTTCGGCAACAGCTGCGCCAACGTCGAGATGCACCCGCAGCCCGCGGACGACTGCTGATCCCCGATCGGCACGCGTTTCGGCCGTCCTGCCCCCCGACCAGCCGGCCGGGGGGCAGTTCGGTTTCTCCGGACGGGACGTCCGGATGCTCAGGGCCCCTCCCTCGGGTTCCGCCGGGCCGGGCCGCACTCCACCGAAGGGTGAACCGCATGGTTTCGAAGAAGGGCGGGGCCGGGCTGGCCGCCGCCGTGGGCGCCGTGGTGCTGCTCGGCGCAGGTTCGGCGCAGGCCGCTCCCGCCGCCGGGCAGGAGCCCGCCGCGGGCCCGGCCACGCTGGCGAAGACCGACGTCGGACAGGCGCTGAACGGGACGACGGCCGGCCTCGGCTACGGCGTCGCGCCGATCAAGAGCCTGCGCCTGGACCCGTGGGCCAACTCCTCGGCCGACGTGCTCAACAACGGGGCGACCGTCCGGCCGGACCAGGGCCTGGCCCCGGTGGGCACCGGGACGCTGACCGGACCACTGAGCGCGGGCGGCGGGGTCAAGGACCTCCCGCTGGTGGGCGGGCTCTCCGGCGTCCTGCCGGGCTGACCGCGGACGCGCCGGAGCCCGGCACCCCTCCTGGTGGCCAGGGG
>NZ_JBHWIV010000016.1:0-138689 GCF_042731675.1 Kitasatospora sp. NPDC059827
ATGAAGTCACGCAAGCCGGACCGGTGGATGCACACGAGCGGTTCCCGAACGAGGCCGACAGATCCCGTTGAGGACCCGAGGTCAGTCAGGAGGCGGGTCAGACCTGCCCGGGAACCGCCCATGAACATCCTCACTGTCAGGAGGCGAGCAGACCGTTCGTCTCGGCGATGTCCTCGATGTCGGCTGGAGTACCGGACATGATGGCGCGGACGTGCTCGGTGACGAGCTCCGTCGGCCAGTCCCACCAGGCGGCGCGGAGGAGGCGTTCGATGTCGGCGTCGTCGAAGCAGCGTCGGATCGGGCGGGCGGGGTTGCCGCCGACGATCGTGTAGGGCTCGACGTCGGCGGTGACCACCGCACCGGCCGCGATGATCGCCCCGTCGCCGATCCG
Organism: Kitasatospora sp. NPDC059827; assembly: GCF_042731675.1. Lineage (NCBI taxonomy): Bacteria > Bacillati > Actinomycetota > Actinomycetes > Kitasatosporales > Streptomycetaceae > Kitasatospora > Kitasatospora sp. NPDC059827. The sequence goes on from NZ_JBHWIV010000016.1 coordinate 392, forward strand.
GACGCCCGGCAGGACGGTGGCGCCGAAGCCGAACCAGACGTCGTTGCCGACCACGGTGTCACCGCGGCTGGGCAGGCCCGTGACGATGTCGAGGGTCTGCTCGGTCCAGCTGCCGCCGAACATCGTGAAGGGGAAGGTGGAGACGCCGATGGCCGGGTGGGCGGCCCCGGCCATCAGGAAGCGGGTGCCGGTGGCGATCGCGCAGTACTTGCCGATCACCAGCCGTTCGGGGCCGTAGGCGTAGAGGACGTTGCGCTCCTCGAAGCGGGTGGCTCCGTCGGGGTCGTCGAAGTACGTGTACTCGCCGACCTGGATCCTCGGGTCGGTGACGAGCGGGCGCAGCAGGACCACTCGGTCGTGGCCGGCGAGCGGGTGGAGGGCGGTCGGGTCGGGGATGGCACGGGTGGTCACACGGGCTCCTCTCGTAATGCGACTCTCGTCGCATTACGATGAGCATGGCACGGCCACCACCCCGCAGCAAGCCTTAATGCGACAGGAGTCGACTTTGAGCGAGGCCACCACTCCCGACCGGCAGCCGTCCCGCACGCCCACCCCGCGCCCGGGCGGGCGCAGCGCCCGGGTCCGCGCGGAGGTGGTCGCCGCGACGCTCGCCGAGGTCACCGAGAAGGGGTACGACGGACTCACCGCCGAGGCGGTCGCGGCACGCTCCGGCGTCCACAAGGCGACTCTCTACCGGCGGTGGGGCGGAGTGGACGGCCTGATCGCCGACGCCCTGACCGCCTCCGCCGACCAGCCCTGGCCACTGCCCGACACCGGAGACCTCCAGGAGGACCTCCGCCGCATCGCCCAGGAGGTGTTCAGCGTCTTCACCGACCCGGAGCGGGGCTCCACGCCCACCGCGCTGATCTCCGCCGCCCAACGCTCCGACGTCGGCGCGGCCGCCCTGCGCGGGTTCTTCGCGGCCCGCCACCGCCAGGCCGCCGAGGTCGCCGAACGGGCCGTTGCGCGGGGCGACCTACCCGCCGGGACGGACGGCGTCGAAGTGGTCAGGGCCGCCACCGCCCCGCTCTACTACCGGCTGTTCGTCACCGGCGAACCGCTGGACGCCCGCACCGCCGAACGGGCCGCCGACGCCGCCGCCCTCGCCGCCCGGGCCGGACTGTTCACGCCCGCCCCGAAGAAGAACTGACACCACGTCACCACCGGCAGTCGAAGGAGCACCGGCCGCCCCAGCCCCCTACCGAAGACCCACCCGGCCGTGGATGATTCCTCCATGACAAACATGCCGTCCACCACCCCCCGGAAGGCCCGTCACGTGAACCGTAAGCACTGGGCGCTGGTCGCCGCCGCCACCGTCCTCCCGCTCGCGGCGAGCACCGGCACGGCCGTCGCGGCCCCCTCCGGCGCCACCCCCGCCCCGAGCGCGGCCTGCACCTACACACCGGCCGTCCCGGCCGACAACTTCAAGGGCATCCCGGTCTTCGATGCCGCGAAGGCGGCCCGCCCCTACCAGGCGACCGTTCGCACCAACCAGGGCCCGATCACCTTCGAGGCACTGACCGACAAGGCGCCCTGCACCACCTTCTCGTTCCGCTTCCTCGCCGAGCACGACTACTTCGACCGCAGCCACTGCCACCGGCTCACCACCCAGCGGATCTACGTATTGCAGTGCGGCGACCCGACCGGGACGGGCAGCGGCGGTCCGGGCTACTCCTTCCCGGACGAGAACCTGACCGGCGCCACCTACCCCGCCGGCACCGTGGCCATGGCCAACGCCGGTCCGAACACCAACGGCAGCCAGTTCTTCATCGTCTGGAAGGACACCAAGCTCTCCCCCGCCTACACCCCGTTCGGCCGGGTGACGGCCGGCCTGGACGTCCTGCAGAAGATCGCCACCGCAGGCGAGGACGACCAGAACGGCCCGGGCGACGGATTCCCGAACGTCCCCGTGAACATCCGCCACGTGAAGATCGGCAAGCGCTGATCCACCGGCCGGGCGGGCGAGCAGGCGAACACCTGGGGTGGGCTGGGCGGCACCGGTCCGGAGCGCACCGATCCGGCGCGCAGCGGTCCGGCCCGCCCCTCGCCGCTCCCGTACGGTGGCAGCACCACCGACACCGCAGGGAGCAGCACCGCATGGACAGCCGGATCTGGGAGAGCGTCGACCACCTGGTCGCGTGGCTGGACGATCAGAGCACCCAGTCGCCGCAGGAGGAGCGCCTGCTGCGGCTGCTCAAGCTCTCCGAGGAGGTCGGCGAGGTCGGCGCCGCGGTGATCGGCGCGACCGGTCAGAACCCGCGCAAGGGCGTCACCCACACCTGGGAGGACGTCCAGCACGAGCTCTGCGACGTCGTGTTCAGCGCCCTGGTCGCCCTGCGGACGCTCACCCCCGACGCGGCCCGGGTGTTCGACGAGCGCCTCGCCTACGTCGAGCAGCGCTCCGCCGCCTCCCGCGACACGGCGGAGCTGGAGACGGCGGAGCAAGATCCTTCAGCGCGGGGGACGACGGAACAGGGGACGGCACCGAAGTCGCCCTGAACCGCGCCGCCCCAAGCACCCTGAGCACCCCGAGCACCCCCGGCACCCCGAGCACCCCGGTGCCCCGAGCGCCCCCGCCACCTCAGGCGTTCGGCGCGACCCTCGCCAGCCCGTTGATCACGCGGTCCATCGCGTCGCCGCCCTGCGGGTCGGTGAGGTTGGCGAGCAGCTTGAGGGTGAAGCGCATCAGGAGCGGGCGCGGCAGGCCGTGCTGGGCGGCGAGCTGCATCACCTTGGGGTTGCCGATGAGCTTCACGAAGGCGCGGCCGAGCGTGTAGTAGCCGCCGTACACGTCCTTGAGGATGCGCGGGTAGGCCTGCAGGGCGCGCTCGCGGCCGCCCTCGGTGACGCGGGCGTGGGCCTGCACGATGACGCCGGCGGCGATCTGGCCGGATTCCATCGCGTAGGCGATGCCCTCGCCGTTGAACGGGTTGACCATGCCGCCCGCGTCGCCGACCAGCAGCAGGCCGCGGGTGTAGTGCGGCTGCCGGTTGAAGGCCATCGGCAGGGCGGCGCCGCGGATCGGCTCGGTCATGTTCTCGGGGGTGTAGCCCCACTCGGCGGGCATGCTCGCGCACCAGGCCTTGAGCACCTCGCGCCAGTCGAGTTCGCCGAAGGCGGGCGAGGAGTTGAGGATGCCGAGGCCGACGTTGGAGGTGCCGTCGCCCATGCCGAAGACCCAGCCGTAGCCGGGGAGCAGCTTGCGCTGGTCGCCGCGGGTGTCCCACAGCTCCAGCCAGGACTCCAGGTAGTCGTCGTCGTGGCGCGGCGAGTTGAAGTAGGTGCGGTAGGCGACGCCCATCGGGCGGTCCTCGCGGCGGTGCAGGCCCATGGCGAGGGAGAGCCGGGTGGAGTTGCCGTCGGCGGCGACGACCAGCGGGGCGCGGAAGGTGACCGGTCGCTTCTCCTCGCCGAGCTTGGCGGTGACGCCGACGATCCGGCCGGTGCGCTCGTCCAGGACCGGGCCGCTGACGTTGCAGCGCTCGTAGAGCCGGGCGCCGGCCTTCTCGGCCTGACGGGCGAGCAGTTCGTCGAAGTCGGCGCGCTTGCGGACCAGGCCGTAGTCGGGGAAGGAGGCCAGCTCGGGCCAGTCCAGCTCCAGCCGGACGCCGCCGCCGATGATGCGCAGGCCCTTGTTGTGCAGCCAGCCGTTGTCGGTGGAGACGTCGATGCCCATGTCCACCAGCTGCTTGGTGGCGCGCGGGGTGAGGCCGTCGCCGCAGACCTTCTCGCGCGGGAAGGCGGTCTTCTCCAGCAGCAGGACGTCCAGTCCGGCCTGGGCGAGGTAGTACGCGGTGGTGGCGCCGGCCGGGCCCGCGCCGACCACGATGACGTCGGCGGTGCTCTCGACCGTGCTGTCCGGCTTCGTCAGATCGGCTGCGGTCTCGGACACGTGGACACACTCCTGGAGCTGCGGCGGGGGGATGGCGGCTTTCGTCCCCGGCAGTCTAGTTCCGCTCACGCTGCCGGGGACTCCTGCGGTCCCCGCGCTCCGCCGCGTACCGCCCCCCTGCGGCTACGCCTGCTTGTACCCGCGGTGCAGCGCGACGATCCCGCCGGTCAGGTTCCGCCAGGCGACCTTCGACCAGCCGCTCTCCTGCATCCGGGAGGCCAGCGTGGGCTGGTCCGGCCAGACCCGGATGGACTCGGCGAGGTACACGTACGCGTCCGGGTTGCTGCTGACGGCGGTGGCGACGGGCGGCAGCGCGCGCATCAGGTACTCGGTGTAGACGGTCCGGAACGGCGTCCAGGTCGGGGTGGAGAACTCGCAGATCACCAGCTTGCCGCCGGGCTTGGTGACCCGGTGCATCTCGCGCAGCGCCGCGTCGGTCTCCTGGACGTTGCGCAGCGCGAAGGAGATCGTCACCGAGTCGAAGGTGTCGTCCGCGAACGGGAGCCGGGTGGCGTCGCCGGCGGTGAGCGGCAGCTCGGGGTGGCGGCGCTTGCCCTCGGTGAGCATGCCGACCGAGAAGTCGCACGGGACGACGTCGGCCCCGGCCTCGGCGAAGGGCAGCGAGGAGGTGCCGGTGCCGGCTCCGAGGTCGAGCACGAGGTCCCCCGGTCCCGCGGCCACCGCCTCGGCCACCGCCCGGCGCCAGGCGCGCGCCTGGCCGAGGGAGAGCACGTCGTTGGTGAGGTCGTACTTGGCCGCGACGTCGTCGAACATGGCGGCGACTTCGTGCGGCTGCTTGTCCAGGGAGGCTCGGGTCACGCCCCCCATTGTTCACCCTGCGACGGCTGCCCCGACCAACGGGGGCTCGGTGCGATCCGCCGACGGGGGCTCAGTGCGATCCGCGCCGCCCGCCCGCGCGACGGCGGCGGCGCGAGCGCTTGCCCTGGGTGATCGCGGGCATCCCCTCGGCCAGGGCGCCGGTCGCCATGGCCAGGTTGGCGCTGAGCCGGCCCTGCCCGCTGCGGACGGCGACGGCCCGCCGGTGGCGCCGGATGCGCAGCATGCAGATCACGAACAGCACGACGGCGACGGGCACGCTGAACCGGGCCAGGCCGACGCCGACGGGCTGCGGGTAGGTGTCACCGCAGATCCGGACGGCGCCCGGGTCGTCGGCCGCGTGTTCCAGGCAGACGGCGTCGCCGAGCCTGATGCCGTCGGCGAGCGGCAGCGCGGCGGCGGTGTGCGGCTGACCGCTGACCTTGTAGCTGACGGCGCTGTAGGTGCCGCCGCCGGTCGGCAGCTGGGTGACGACGCCCTCGACCCTGACCGGGTGGGCCGCGATCCGGTCGGCCTGGTCGGCCTGGCGCCAACCGAGCAGGCACATCCCGACGGCCAGCACGGCGCTGAGCACGGCGGCGAGGTACCAACCACGGCCCATCCGCGGGGTTCGCGGCGGGGGGACGGTCGCGGTTCGCATGGTTCCTGTCCTGGCTTGCCTCCGGGGCCTGGGACACGGCCCCGCCGCCCGCGGGCACGGGTGGTGGTGTGGTGAGGGTACGGAGTGAGCTGTCCGGGATCGTATCCGCTGGCGGGCCCTCAGGTCACGGTGAAGGGACAATCACCCCCCTGGGAGGGCACGGCAGTTCGGGTGCACACGAAGGAAGTCCCCTGCACCGCAAGGCAATCCGCCTACTGACGGGTACGTCACACCGGAGGGCTCACGACCGCCTCCGCCCGCCGACCGTCACCTCTGCGAGCCGCCCCGACCGCCGCCCAGCAAGCCGCCCGGCCAGCCGCCCCGTGGGCGGTCACCGCCGCCGGTACACCAACCGCCCGGCCAGCACGGTCGCCAGGCACCCACCGGCCACCGGCCGCACCCCGCCCTCCTCCTCCGCCTCCTCCGCCGCCACCGGGAACACCGCGAAGTCCGCCCGCCCACCGGCCGCGACCCGCCCGTGCACGGCCCGGGCGAGCGGCAGCACCGCCAACGGGTCCAGCGGGCCCGCCCCTTCGCCCAGCTCCCCCGGCCCCGCCAGCTCAGCAGCCGCCGACGCCCCCGGCAACGCCACCAGCCCCGACCGCGCCACCGCCGTCCGCACCGCGGGCCGCGCGAACGGCCCGGCCACCGCCGTCACCCCGAACCCGAGCATCCGCTGCAGGCCGCGCCGCGCACTGGCTCCGTACCGGGCCTCGTCGGTGCAGCCGACCAGCCCGTCCACGACCGGCTCGACGCCGATCTCCTCCCGCGGGTCCGGGTGGTAGTCCCGTTCCAGCAGCCGCTGCCCGCAGGGGTTGCGCAGGCCGGGTGCGAGCAGGGCCCGGCCCCAGTCCCGGACCCGGGCCGACGGGTGGGCCGCCGCCAGCTCCGCGTACGGGCCGACGGCCTCGACCAGTTCACCGCGCACCACCACCGCCCCGTCGGCGAAGGACGGGGCGGTGGGTCCGGCGGGGTCGGGCAGCAGGAACTCGGCCCGGTGCAGGGTCAGCACGGCGTCGACCGGAGCGGTCTCGGGTGTCCGTGGTCCTCGGTCGTCCGGGGCCTCAGCCGTTGTCCAGGATCTTGAGCTCGGGGTGCGCCGTGCCGCCCTCGATCGCCGTGGAGGCGATGTGCGAGGCGACCCGGGGGTCGACCGGGTCGTTGGCCGGGTCGTCCAGCACCCGCAGGTGCTCGTAGGTGGTGGCGCGCTGCGCCGGGACGCGGTCGGCGGCGCGGATGAGGTGGATCAGCTCGGTGAGGTTGGAGCGGTGCTTGGCGCCGGCCGCCGAGACGACGTTCTCCTCCAGCATCACGGAGCCCAGGTCGTCGGCGCCGTAGTGCAGCGACAGCTGTCCCGCCTCCTTGCCGGTGGTGAGCCAGGAGCCCTGGATGTGGGCGATGTTGTCGAGGAACAGGCGGGCGATCGCGATCATCCGCAGGTACTCGAAGACGGTGGCCTGGGTCGAGCCCTTGAGGTGGTTGTTCTGCGGCTGGTAGGTGTACGGGATGAAGGCGCGGAAGCCGCCGGTGCGGTCCTGCACCTCGCGGATCATCCGCAGGTGCTCGATCCGCTCGGCGTTGGTCTCGCCGGTGCCCATCAGCATGGTGGAGGTGGACTCCACGCCGAGGCCGTGCGCGGCCTCCATGATCTCCAGCCAGCGCTCGCCGGACTCCTTGAGCGGGGCGATCGCCTTGCGCGGCCGCTCCGGGAGCAGCTCGGCGCCGGCGCCGGCGAAGGAGTCCAGGCCCGCCTTGTGGATCCGGGTGATGGCCTCCTCGATGGAGACGCCCGAGATCCGGGACATGTGCTCGACCTCGGAGGCGCCCAGCGAGTGGATCACCAGCTGGGGGAAGTCGGCCTTGATCGCCGAGAAGGCGCGCTCGTAGTACTCGACGCCGTAGTCCGGGTGGTGGCCGCCCTGGAACATGATCTGGGTGCCGCCCAGCTCGACCGTCTCGGCGCAGCGGCGCAGGATCTCGTCGAGCTCGCGGGACCAGCCCTTGTCGCTCTTCGGCGGCACGTAGAAGGCGCAGAACTTGCACGCCGTCACGCAGACGTTGGTGTAGTTGATGTTGCGCTCGATGATGTACGTCGCGATGTGCTCGGTACCCGCGTAGCGGCGGCGGCGCACCGCGTCGGCGGCGGAGCCGAGCGCGTGCAGCGGCGCCGAGCGGTAGAGCTCCAGCGCCTCCTCCGGGGTGATCCGGCCGCCGGCGGCGGCCCGGTCGAGCACGGCCTGCAGGTCGGTGCTGGACGCATCGAGGGTGGTCGCTGCGAGCTCGGTCACCTGGCGGCCTTCTCTCTCTCAAGTGCAACTCGGGTACGGCCGAACCAGCCTACGCCAGGCCTTTCGGACGCCCGCGTCAGCCCGCTGAACTGCGCCTCGACCCGTCCCGCCGGGCCACCCGCAACGACCCGCCACCGAACCGCACCGGACCACTACCGACCCGCACCAACCCGCTACCGACCCGCCGAGCCGGTCCTGCGCAAGGTGCCGGCCGGGTTCCCGGCGGCCGGGTCGGCGGAGGTGAAGCGGATCGTCCCGTCGGACCGCAGGCTCAGGGTCTCCGTGTTGGAACCGCCGGTGCAGGCACCGGGGAGGGAGGAGCGCACCAGCCGGGACCGGAACACCAGCTCGGTGCCGGAGACCGACGTAAGCGTCCAGGCGCCCTCGCAGCTGATCGAGATCAGCCCGGAGACGCCGTTGTGGCTGGTGGTGGCCTCCTGGCCGATCGCCGCCTGGCGGACGGTGAGCGTGGTGGTGCCGCCGGGCAGCCCCTTGTCGGTGACCATGTCTCCGCTCCAGGTGCCCAGGAACGCCGCGGGCACCGCCCCCGGCCCACCCGTCCCGGACGGCGGGGCCGCCTCGGACGCAGCCCCGGACGCCGCCGCGGACGGAGGCACCGGCGCGGAGGGCGACGCCCCCTCCGCCCCACCCGGCACGAAGGCCCCCGGCGACGCGACGGCCTGGCCCGGGTCCACGGACGGCAGGGGCAACGGCCCCAGGGTCGGCACCGACACCACCGGCTCGGACGGCCCGGTCATCGCGTACCACCCGTACCCGGCGCCCCCGAGCACCGCGACCACCAGCACCGCCGCCACCGCGGTTCCTGCCCGACGGCGCCGACGGGCGAGCCCCTGCTCCTCCCCCGTCCCGGCCGGGTAACTGCACAGCGGCAGCGGCCCGTCCCCCTCCCCCTCCCCCTCCCCTTCTCCTGACGCCGACGCCGCATCCTGCGCCGACGCCCACGTCGACGTGTACGGCGCGTACGGCGCCTGCGGGAGCGCCTCCCCCTGCGCCCCCTCCAGGTCCAGCAGCTCCACCGCGCTGCGCCCCACCCCGGCCGCCAGCGCCGGCGGCAGCCAGTCGCCCCGCCCGAGCAGGGCGGCGGCCGCGCCGTCCGGGTCGAGGCGGGCGGCCAGTTGCCGTGGGGTTGGCCGGGCGGCCGGGTCCTTGGCGAGGCAGTCGAGGACGACCGCCCGCAGCGCCTCGGGCAGTCCGGTGACGTCCGGTTCCTCGTGCAGCACCCGGTAGAGCAGGACGGCCGCGCTGACGTCCGCTCCGAAGGGGTGGACCCCGGTGGCGGCGAAGGCCAGGACGGCGCCGAGCGAGAAGACGTCCCCGGCCGGTCCGGCCGGCTGCCCGTTCGCCTGTTCGGGCGACATGAAGCCGGGTGAGCCCACCACATAACCCGAACGGGTGAAACCACTGGTCGCGTCCAGGGCCCGGGCGATCCCGAAGTCGATCAGCCGCGGGCCGTCCAGCGTGAGCAGCACGTTGGAGGGTTTGACGTCGCGGTGCACCAGGCCGAGCCCGTGCACATGGGCGAGTGCCCCGGCGAGCCCGACGCCGAGGGCGCGGACGGCGGCCTCCGGCAGCGGGCCGTGCGCCCGGACGGCGTCGGCGAGTGCGGGGCCCGCGACGTAGCCGGTGGCGACCCAGGGTTGCTCGCCCTCGGTGTCGGCGTCCAGGACGGGGGCGGTCCAGGCACCGCCGACCCGTCGGGCGGCGGCCACCTCCTGCCGGAACCGGGCGCGGAACTCGGCGTCGTCCGCGAGTTCGGCCCGGACCACCTTGACGGCGACGGTGCGCCCGCCGGCCGTCCGGCCGAGGTAGACCCGGCCCATCCCGCCCGAGCCGAGCCGCCGCAACAGCCGGTAGGCGCCCACCTGGCGCGGATCGTCCGACCCCAGTGCCCGCATGCCCCGCACGCTCCCCTCGCCCACCCCGCGCCCGCGCGGTACCCCGCCGGACGCACCTCGGGAGCAGACCGTACCGGGCCGGACCGACCTGCCGCCCGACCCGCCCCGCCGGACCAGCGCGAAGACCGTCCGCACCCCCGCGAACGCGCCGGCCACACCCCATGCGAAGGGGCCGGCCGCACCACCACCGTGGTCCGACCGGCCCCTCCCGCGAACGGCGGGACGAAGGCGGACCCTACGGCCCGACCGGCAGCGCCGCCGGCTCCAGCAGCCGCACCGTCACGTCCGGCGCGAAGCCGCTGTCGTGGGCGACCCGCCGGGCGAACTCGGCGACCCCGGCGAGCTGCCGCCCGCCGAGCGAGAAGTCGAGCGCCTCGCTGAAGTACCGCTCCAGCACGTCCGCCCCGATGGTCTCCCAACGGGCGGCCTGCTCGGCCACCTTGGCGGCCTCGACCAGCGAGAGGTCCCGCGACTCCAGGAAGGCCCGGTGGACGGCCGCGGTGAGTTCGGGGCAGCGTTCGGCGAACTCGCGGCGCACGGCCCAGACCGCGAAGACGAACGGCAGTCCGGTCCACTCCTTCCACATCTCGCCGAGGTCGTGGACGGTCAGCCCGAGGTCGGCGGCCTGGCCGAGGTAGGCGCGCAGGGCGGGGTCGCCGATCAGGACGGCGGCGTCGGCCTCGGCGAGCATCGCGCTGAGGTCCGGGGGGCAGGTGAAGTAGTCCGGGCGCACGCCCTCCCGCTCCTCCAGGAGCAGCCGGGCGAGCCGGACGGAGGTGCGGCTGGTGGAGCCGAGGGCGACCCGGCGGCCGTCGAGGTCGGCGAGCGGCACCTTGCTCACGATCAGGCAGGACATCACCGGGCCGTCGCTGCCGACCGCGATGTCGGGCAGGACCAGCAGGTCCTCGGCGTTGCGCAGGTACTCCACGCAGGTGATCGGGCCGATGTCGAGGGAGCCGCCGACGAGTTGGTCGCTCAGCTTCTCCGGGGTGTCCTTGGTGAGGTCGAGGTCGAGCAGGTTGCCGGTCCTGGCGAGGCCCCAGTAGAGGGGGACGCAGTTCAGGAACTGAATGTGGCCGACCCTCGGCCTGACCGGGGTGGTCTCCTGGTGCTCGGGCTCCCGCGTTTGTCCGTCCGGTGCTGCCACTGCGGCGCTCCCTTGCTGTTCGTGCGCTTCCCCACGGCGCTGTTCGTGCGTTTCACCGCAGCGTATGCCTGCTGTTCGCGACGGCTCGCACCGGCCACCCGACACGCGCGCGGGCGCTTCCGGACCGGCGCGCGGGCGCCTCCGGGCGGACTCGCGCGGGCCCCCAACACGCCTGCCCGCGCCCGTAACCAGCCCACTCGGAGGGCCTACGACACGCGCCGTCCGAAGGGCAAGTGACCCCTGGTCGTCACAGCGGCCGCATGCTAGCGTTGCCCTCAGTTGCAGTTTGATTCCCCTTGCAGTACTTGAAGCCTGCGGAGCATGTAACCGCGGGCTTTTTGTAGTTTTTCAGCAATATCGAAAAACTTCGGACTCGTCCGGAGGCAGGGCGATCAGCGCAGCGGACCGGGGACCACACGGTGTGGCCCCCGACACGCATCGCAAGGAGAACGGCATGGCTCAGGGAACCGTCAAGTGGTTCAACGCTGAGAAGGGCTTCGGCTTCATCGCCCAGGAGGGCGGCGGCCCCGACGTCTTCGTCCACTACTCCGCCATCAATGCGAACGGCTTCCGTTCGCTGGAGGAGAACCAGGCGGTCACCTTCGACGTCACCCAGGGTCCGAAGGGCCCGCAGGCGGAGAACGTCACCGCCGTCTGATCATCCTCTGATGTTCTGATCGCTCGGGACCCTTCGGGTCCGCCGGCGGCTCCCGACAGCCGTCACCATGAGCACAAGAGCAGCACCCAAGGGGGCCTGCCCATCGCGGCGGGCCCCCTGCCTTTTCCCGGCGGACGGGGAGAGGCAGGAGAAGGCCGAAGGGCCCTCCCCCGTGAACCGGGAGAGGGCCCTTCGTGTCGCACCGATCGCACCGACGATCGAACAGCGCACCGACGATCAGGCAGCTCAATCAGCCGGCCCGATCAGCCGGCGCGCCGACGATCAGGCGGCGACCGGAACCGCGACCTTCGGCGCGTCCTCCTCGTACAGGTCCCCGGAGGGGTTGTTGTACGCGGCCACGTCGAGGATCCGCTCCCGCGCCGCGACCACGACCGGCACGACCACCTGGCCGGCCACGTTGGTGGCGGTGCGCATCATGTCCAGGATCGGGTCGATGGCCAGCAGCAGGCCGACGCCCTCCAGCGGCAGGCCCAGGGTGGACAGGGTCAGCGTCAGCATGATGATCGCGCCGGTGAGGCCCGCGGTGGCGGCCGAGCCGACGACCGAGACGAAGGCGATCAGGATGTAGTCCTTGATGCCCAGTTCGATGTTGTAGACCTGGGCGACGAAGATCGCGGCGACGGCCGGGTAGATCGAGGCGCAGCCGTCCATCTTGGTGGTGGCGCCGAACGGCACGGAGAACGAGGCGTACTCGCTCGGGACGCCGAGGCGCTCGGTGACGCGGCGGGTGACCGGCAGGGTGCCGACCGAGGAGCGCGAGACGAAGGCCAGCTGGATGGCGGGCCAGGCGCCCTTGAAGAAGTGCAGCGGGTTGAGGCCCGCGGCGAAGCGCAGCACCAGCGAGTAGACGACGAACAGCACCAGGGCGCAGCCGACGTAGATGTCGAGGGTCAGCGTGGCGAAGGGCTTGAGCAGGTCCCAGCCGTACTTGGCGACGGACTTGCCGATCAGGCCGAGGGTGCCGAGCGGGGAGAGCCGGATGACCCACCACAGCGCGGTCTGGGTCAGCTCCAGCACGGTCTCGCTGAGCTTGAGGACCGGCTCGGCCTTGGTGCCGAGCTTGATGATCGCGGCGCCGACCACGACCGCCATGAAGACGATCTGCAGCACGTTCACCTTGACGAAGGCGTCGACGATGTTGGTCGGGAAGATCCCGGTCAGGAAGTCGATCCAGGTGCCCTTGGAGTCGAGCGCCTTGAGGCCGTCGGTCTTGAGGTTGGTGCCCTGGCCGGGGTTGGTCAGCAGGCCCAGGCCCAGGCCGATGCCGACCGCGATCAGCGAGGTGATCATGAACCAGAGCAGCGTGCGGGTGGCCAGGCGGGCCGCGTTGGTGACGTTGCGCAGGTTGGCGACGCTCACCACGATCGCGGTGAAGACCAGCGGCGGCACGGCCAGCTTGAGCAGCTGGACGAAGATCTTGCCGATCGTCTCCAGGGTGGTGGCCAGCCAGGAGACGTCGGCGGCGCGGGCCAGGTAGCCGAGGCCGACGCCGAGCACGAGGCCGGCGACGATCTGCACCCAGAACGGTGTCTTGCGGATGCGGGTGAGCAGGGACGGCGACGAGGTCGCCTCGGGCGCTGTGGACATGGGGGTGCGACTCCGGGGGAGGGCGTTGCTGGCGGTGGGGCGGGGCGGAGGCGGCGGCACGGCTCGGGGCCGGACGGGGAGAGGTCACGAACCCCGGTCAGGGGCGTGCCGCCGCGATACAGCTCATGGCTGCGCAGCTCATGGCGCGACAACGGCGCGGGCTGTCCACAGCACCGTTCAGCGCACCCGGGCGGGCGGCGCCGGGCAGCGGGCCCGGGCCGTGCATCCGCAGTGCGTCTGAGGTGGTCACGGCCGATACGTTAGCAGTAAAGGTTTGAGATGTTCAAAGTACTTGTTTGAGATCGAGCCACGGTCACTCCCCGCCCGGCAGTGAGATCCGGACACGAACGAAGCTGACGCCCCATCAGCCCCACCTCCCGGCCGGATTGACCGAACAGCAGTTATACGTATAACTTTGACGGCGTCCCCACCCTCCCCTGCCCTGACCGGAGAAGACCACCGATGGGCTACCTCGCCCTGCTCCGCGCCCCGCACGTCTCCCGACTCCTGCTCGGCACCCTGCTCGGCCGCCTGCCCGCCGGTATGACCGCCCTGGTGATCGCCCTCGCCCTGCGCGAGGCCGGCGTCCCGTACGGCCGGATCGGACTGGCCACCTCCGTGTACGCGCTCGCCGCCGCCGTCGGCGGGCCGGTGCTCGGCCGGATCGTCGACCGCACCGGCCAGCCGCGCGTCCTGCTCGCCTCCGCCGTCGTGGCCGGCGGCGGGTACGCGCTGCTCGCCCTCGCCCCCGGCTCCCCGCTCGCCGCGCCGCTCGGCGCCGCCGTCGCCGGCCTGGCGATGCCGCCGCTGGAACCCTGCCTGCGCTCGCTCTGGCCGAACGTGGTCGACGAGGAACAGCTCGACACCGCGTACGCCTTCGACTCCGCCTCCCAGCAGATCCTCTACGTGGCCGGACCGCTGGCCGTGGCCGGAATCGCCGGCCTGTTCAGCCCGGTCGCCGCGCTCTGGGTGGCCGCCGGACTCGGACTGGCCGGTGCACTGGTGGTCGCCACCACCGCACCGGCCCGGGCCTGGCGCGCCCCCGCCCGCGACCACTCCGCCGGACTGCTCGGCCCGCTGCGCTCCCCCGGCCTGGTACTGCTGCTGGTCGGACTCGCCGGGGCCGGCTGGGCGGTCGGCGCGCAGAACGTCCTGTTCATCGCCTACGCCGAGCAGCACGCCGACGGCCTGCCCGGCGGCGGGGGCACCCTGCTGGCACTGGCCGCGCTCGGCGGCCTGCTCGGCGCGCTCGCCTACGGCATGGTCACCTGGCGGCAGAGCACCGCGACCCGCACCTGGCTGATGGCCCTCGCCATGGCCGCCTCCTACCTGCCGCTGGTCACCCTGCCCGGCCCGTACCCGATGGCCGCGCTGGCCTTCCTCTCCGGCGTCATGCTGGCCCCGCTGCTGGCGGCCGCCTTCGTCCTGGTCGCCGAACTGGCCCCGACCGGGACGGTCACCGAGGCCTTCGCCTGGCTGGTGACCCTGTTCGCCACCGGCAACTCGCTCGGCTACGCGGTCTCCGGCCACCTCGCCGAGGGATCGCTGCGCCCGGTCGCGGTGTGCGCGGCCGGCGGGATCACCCTGGGCGGCCTGGTGCTGTTCGGTGCCCGGCGCTGGTTCCGCGGCGCGCCGGTGGCGCCGCTCGCCGAGCCCGTCCCGGTGGGCTGACCCCACCCCCACAGACGACTGCGCCCGCCGGGGTCTGGCCGGCGGGCGCAGTCATGTCCTCCGTTCGTTCGGTTACGGCGATCAGCTGTGGCGGCCCCGACGACCCCAGGCGATCAGCGAGAACAGCACCCCGCTGCCGAGCGCACCGGCCGCGAGCAGCAGCGGGAGCAGCCCGTTGCCGCCGGTACCGGGCAGCTCCCCACCGCCGTGGGTCCACGAGGACGACGGGGTGTGCGTGGGCGTAGGCGTGTGCGTGTGCGTCGGCGTGCCGGGCTCACTCATGGTGGGGCTCCCGCTCGGCGACGGGCTGTGGGTCGGGCTCGGCGAGGCGGACGGCGACGGCGACGGCGACCCGGTCGGGGAGGGCGAGTTCGTCGGCGAGGGCGACGCCGTGGGAGACGGCGAGTTCGTCGGAGACGGCGAGGACGTCGGCGAAGGCGACGGGGACGGCGACGGGGACGGAGAGGGCGAAGGCGAAGGCGACGGGGACGGCGACGGGGACGGAGAGGGCGAAGGCGACGGAGAGCTCGCCACCACCACCCCCATGTCCAGGTCCAGGTCCCGCCGCCCGCCCTCCAGCCGCACCGTCTGGGTGATCCCCGTCGCCGGGTCGGCGTCCGAGTCCAGCGCCGGATCCGTACCGGCGTGGCGCACGGTGACCTTCGCCCCGTCCGGGATGGTCGTCAGGTCGAAGCGCACCGCGTACTCCCCGTCCGGCAGTTTGTCGAACAGGTAGTGCCCGCTCGCGTCGGTGACGGTGGTGACGGGCTTGCCCGTCCGGTCCCGGACCGGCTGCCCCGTTCCGTCCAGCAGTTCGACCCGTACGCCCGGTACGCCGGCGTCGCCGGGCTTCTGGATGCCGCTGCCGTCGCGGTCGAGCCAGACGAAGTCGCCGAGCGCGTTGTTCGGCAGGACGGGGGCGGTCACGCCGACGCCGACCTTGGCGGGCTCGGCGGGCAGCAGCGGGCTGCCGCCGGAGTCGGTGGCGGTGTAGGCGAAGCTGTTCCAGGCGAAGTCGGCGTTGCCGGCGTCGACCGAGGCGACCATCGGCCAGGTCAGGGTGAACACCCCGCCGGGCGCCAGGGTGCCGGGGCGGCGGACCCGGAACCAGGTGGTGGTGCCGGGTGCCGGGAAGGTGCTGCTCCACCGGGCGCCGGCGTCGCAGGGGCCGGGCACGGTGATGGCGCCGGTGACGCACGGGTCGGGCGAGGTGGTGTACTCGATCACCACGGTCGGGTCGCTGGAGGTCAGCGGCTGGGTGAGCGAGGGTGTCCAGGCGGAGCCGCGCGGGATGTCGGGCCGCAGTACGTAGGAGTCGCCCGGGGTGGGCAGCTTGTCGTACGCGATGAAGTCGGTGACCGGGTCGGGCGAGTCGTTGCGGACGGTCAGCCGGTAGGAGATGCCGCCGCCGGGGGTGGTGGTACCGGTGGTGGCGTAGTCCTTGTCGAGGTCGCCCTTGACCTCCTTGAAGGACCGCAGCACGGCCGGGACCTGCACCTCGACCTGCGAGGACGCGTGGCACATCGTCTCGGCGGTGTTGCCGTCGCCGTTGAGGTCCCGGGCGTCCGGCACCCCGCTGTCGGTGCCGAAGTAGAAGCAGCTGACGGGGGCGGTGGCTCCCTCGGTGGTGACGTACACGTCGTTGGTGAGGGTGCCGGGCCGGGCGCTGCCGGCGACCTGGGCGTCGATCAGGGTGCGGTACGCCTTGTGGTCGTCGAGGTACATCATGTCGGGCGCGCCGGCCGGCCAGGTCATCCTGAGCAGTTGGCGGCCGTCGGGGCCGGGCAGCACCTGGACGGACTGCGGGGCGACGGACTCCGGGTAGGCCGGGTCGCGGCGGGCGCTGCCGTCGACGTAGACCAGGCCGGGCGGCAGCAGGTCGTACAGGACGAGCGGGGTGCCGAGGGTGCGCCCGGTCCGGTTGTACGGGACGACCTGGAAGGTGGCGGTGCCGCCGGGGGCGAGGACGGCGCCGGCCGTGGTGGTCTTGGCGGCGCCGAGGTTGGTGGCGGCGGTGACGGTGGTGTCGGCGCAGGCGCCGGCCGAGGAGGTGTCGCCGGCGGCGTCGGTGCCGGTGACGTCCACGCAGTTGTGCAGCGGGGTGGGCGCGGGGCGGCCGTCGTGGCCGGGGGTGACCACCTGGGCGTGGAGCCGGACGGCGTTGCCGGGGCTCCAGCCGGTGGGGATCGGACCGTTCCACTCGAAGCGCAGCCCGTCCAGCCAGCGGCCGGCCGGAATGCCGATCACGTCGTCGGCCGGGTTGCCGGCGCCCTCGGCGAAGGTGAGCCAGCGGGCGGTGGAGCCGTTGAACGGGCTGCCGGGGGTGAAGGTCTGCCAGGCCGGGTCGCCGTTCAGCCGGTACTGAAGGGTGAGGCCGACACTGTTCGGGTTCCACTCCGACAGCTGGACGGCCTGCGGGAAGAGCCAGTCGTAGAGGCCGGGGGTGGTGCCGGAGCCGGGGTCGGTCATCACCAGGCCGGTGGCGGGTCCGGCGGTGTTGACGGGATAGAGGTTGAGGGAGGCGATGTCGCCGGAGGCGACCTCGCTCTGCCACTGCTTGGCGGCGGTGACCTGGATGCCGGTGGCCGGCGGCTGGAAGGTGGGGGTCTGCGCGGTGGCGGTGGAGAGGTCGCGCGTCTCCTCCGGACCGAGCGGATCGCCTTGCAGCACCACCGAGTTGGTGGAGGTGGTGCCACTGGGGAAGGTCGGGTCGGGGTAGTTGACCACCAGCACGCCGGGGAGCCGGCAGCCGGCTTGGCCGTTGCCGGCCCGGAAGGCGCCGATGTCGTAGGTCCAGCGGTCGGGGTCGTTCGGGTCCTGGGTCCAGCCGGGCGAGCGGGCGGTGTCGACGACGGCGCCCGGCGGCAGGGTGTCGACCAGCCGGCTTGCGTCCAGGTCGACGTTGGGGATGCCGGCGGTGGAGCAGGCGCTGAACTGGTAGGTGACCGAGCGGCCGTCCTGGCTGCTGGTCTGGACGCCCTTGGTGACCTTGTAGTCGGGCTGGACGAGTGCCGTGGTGGTGGCGCTGCCGGTCTGCGGGGTCTCGCCGTCGGCGGTCAGGGTGGCCGAGTTGACGGTCCGAGTGTCGTTCGGGGTGGTGAAGTTGGGGAACTTGAGGACGACCTTGACGGTCGCGGTGGTCCCCGGGGTGAGGGTGAGCAGCTTGACGTCGAGGGTGGCGCCGACCTCGCCCGCGGCCGGGACGGTCGAGCCGGCCACGTCGACGGTGCTGGCGTCCGGGGACCAGCCGACGAACTCCATCCCCGCGGGCAGGGCGTCGGTGATGTGCCCGTTGGCGCAATCGCTGACCGAGCAGGTGTACCGCAGGGTGTAGGTGACGTTCTCGCCGGGCGCCACGGTGGCCTTGTCGACCGTCTTGGTGAAGGTGACGGCCGCTTCGGCGGGCGGGGCGGTGAGGGTGCCGGTGAGCAGGGTGCCCGCGAAGAGGCCGAAGGCGGTGGCCAGTCGGGCCGCTCTGGGCAGGCGTGGGGATCGTGGTCGGGGCGTCCGCATAGCCGGAATATCATCGTCCGCTTATCGGTGTGCGATCGCGGCACGAGAGGGAGCGGCTGGTTTTCACTCGTTGGGACCAGCCCCGGCCGGGCGGCAGCGCGAGCGGCCGTCGAACGTCCGTCAGGACGGGGCCTAGGACGGAGCCGGGGCCGGGGCCGGGGCCGTCGAGGAGCGCAGCACCAGCGAGGTGGCCAGCGGCGCGACCGGTTCCACCCGTTCGCCGGCCAGCAGTCCGGCGAGCGCGGCCGCCCCCGCCCGGCCCAGTTCCTCGCCGGGCAGGTCGACGGTGGTCAGCGGCGGGGCGAGCAGCCCGGAGACGGCGACGTTGTCCATGCCGACCACCGACAGGTCGTCCGGCACCCGCAACCCCCGCTCGGCGGCGGCCTGGTAGACCCCGGAGGCGACCACGTCGTCGTCGCAGATCACCGCGCGCGGACGGTCCGCCCGCTCCAGCAGCTCCCCCGCCACGCTCCGCGCGGCCGCGTGACCGTCGTTCAAGCTCACACCCAACTCCACGACGTCCAGGCCGAGTTCGCGCACGGCTTGCTCGAAGGCGGCCTGCCGGACCCGGAACGTGTACGCGGCATGGGTGGACCGCAGGTGCCCGATCCGGCGGTGCCCCAGAGCGGCCAGGTGCTCGACGGCGGCCCGCATCCCGCCGGCCACGTCGAGCTCGACGGTCGGGCGCGCCCGGTCGGTGCCGGGGTCGGCGTCCAGGAAGACCGCGGGGGTGTCCGGCGGCAGCTCGCCGAGCTGGCTGTCGTCCGGGGAGCAGATCAGCAGACCGTCGAAGCGGCCCGCGGTGGCGGCCTCGGCCAGGGTCGCGCTGCCCCAGCCCGAGCTGACCACGACCGCCAGGCCGTGCCGGCCGGCCTCGTGGTGGACGCCCTCCAGCACCCGGCCGAAGAACGGGCCCTGGAGGTTGGGCACGGCCAGCATGATCATTCCGCTGCGGCCCAGCCGCAGCTGCCGACCGGCGGCCTGCGGGCGGTAGCCCAGGCTGCGGGCGGCCTCACGGACCCGCGCCCGGGTCGCCTCGGAGACCCGGCGACCGGCCTCGGCGCCGGAGAAGACCAGCGACACGGTGGCCTGGGAGACCCCGGCCAGCCTGGCCACGTCCCGCCCGGTGGGCCTGCGCACGGGGGCCGGCCACGTCCCGGCGGCACGCCCGGTGCCGGTGCCGGTGCCGGCGTCGGTCTCGGTGCCGGTGCCGGGGTCAGTACCGGTGCCGATGCCCGTGCTCGGGTGCGGATCGGCAGGGACCGCGGGCACGTTCGGCACGGCGGGCCGCGCCCCGGGTCAGCTCTGCCGGGAGGACGCCGCGCGGGCGGCGTCGTCCGCGGCGTCCTCCTCGGCGTTCTGCGCGGCGATCCGGTCGGCGGTGCGGCTGCGCATCCCGGAGACCTTGGTGGTGATCTGGGAGGACATCTCGTCGCGCTGCCTGCTCAGCAGCACGTAGCTGAGGGGCGCGGAGGCGATCGCGGCCAGCAGGAACAGGAAGATCATCCCGGCCTCACCGCTCACCGGGATGACCTGGAAGTGCCCGAGCAGCAGGGCGACCAGCAGGCAGGCGAGGAAGATGCTGGCCCGCATGGAGGTGTAGCGGAGCGTGGCGTGCGACTTCTGCGGGCCGTTGCTGCTCACTGGGACACATCCTTCTGGTTCGAGCCGGGGCGGGTCTCCCAGTCAAGCATGCCTGACACCGGGCGCGGGCCAGGGGGCCGCCGTCCCTCCTCGACGGCCGGTCGGCGCAGGTCCAGCCACATGGTGACGTCGTCGCGGTCGTCCCCGGGGGCGACCCGGATCGCGGCCGGCACCCGGCCCACCTCCCGGTAGCCGCAGCGGGCGTAGAAGCGCTCCAGCCCCAGGCCGCCGCGCGCGGTGAGCCGCAGCGACTCCAGGCCCCAGGCGCGGGCGACCCGCTCGGCCTCGGCGAGCAACTCGGCACCGTGGCCGAGGCCCTGGAAGTCGGGGTGCACCATGACCCGCTTGAGCATCCGCCAGTGCTCCATCGGCGCGAAGCGCATCGACGCGAAGAACAGCACCCCGACCAGCCGGCCGGTCGCGCTCTCGTGCGCGACCAGGAGGCGGTCGGGGCCGTCCGGGGCGAGCCCGGCGAACTGACGGTCGGCGGTGTCCCAGACCTCGTCCTCGGTGACCGGGGCCACGAAGCCGACCGCACCGCCGGCGTTGGTCACGTCCGCCCACAGCCGGACCACGGCGGTGCGCAGGTCGGGGTCGGGCTTCGGGTCGAGGGTGAAGGTGAGCGCCATGAATACGGAGCCTAGCCCTCCGCTCCGACGGCCCGGACGGCCATGGCGGCCCGTGCGGCCGCATCAGACGCACGTCCGAACCGGGCGGACGCGCCCTGTTGGACGGACGTCCGATCCAGACGCACGGGCGGGTCGGGCGCATGGGCCGATCAGACGCACGTACCTGTCAGACGGACGTCCGAACCGGAGGTGCCCGCTGGTCAGACGGACGTACCTGTCAGACGGACGTCCGCGCCAGACGCACGCCTACCACCGGCCGGACGGACGTACGTGCCAGACGTACGTCCGTCCCATCCGCCCGCCCGGGCCCGCGCCCCTCAGGACAGGGCGGGCACCGCCCGGTCGCCCGACCGCCCGGTGCGCAGCGCCAGGCAGAGGCCGACCGCGACCGCGCACAGCGCGCCGGCGCCGTACCAGGTGAGGTCGTAGTTCCCGAGCGCGTCGCGGGCGAGCCCGGCCAGCCCGGCGACGACGGCCGCGCCGATCTGGTGGGCGGCGAGCACCCAGCCGAAGACGATCGGGGCGTCCTCGCCGAACTGCCGACGGCAGAGCGCGACGGTCGGCGGCACGGTCGCCACCCAGTCCAGGCCGTAGAAGACGACGAAGGCGAGGATCGGCGGGTGCAGCGAGCCGGCCAGCAGCTGCGGCAGCAGGAGCAGGGAGACGCCGCGCAGCCCGTAGTAGACGGTGAGCAGCAGCCGGGAGTCGACCCGGTCGGTGAGCCAGCCGCTGAACACGGTGCCGACCACGTCGAACACGCCGATCAGGGCGAGCAGGCTCGCGGCGGTGGTGACGGGCATGCCGTGGTCGTGCGCGGCCGGGATGAAGTGGGTGCCGACCAGGCCGGCGGTGGTGGCGCCGCAGATCGCGAAGGAGCCGGCCAGCAGCCAGAACTGCCGGGTGCGGGCGGCCTCGCGCAGCACCCGCAGTGTGCGGGCCAGGGCGCGGCCGTCCCGGGCCGGCTCGGGCGGGGCCTCGGTGGCGCCGTACGGGAGCAGGCCGAGGTCGGCGGGGCGCTCGCGCATCAGCAGCAGGACGGGCACGGCGACGGCGCTGGCCGCGAGCGAGACCACGACCACGGCCGAGCGCCAGCCGTGCTGTTCGACCAGCCAGGCGCCGACCGGCAGGAAGACCAGGTTGCCGGCCGCCCCGGCGGCGGTGAGCACCCCGGTGACCAGGCCCTGGCGGGCCTGGAACCAGCGGCCGGTGATGGTGGTGGCGAAGGCGCCGGCCATCGAGCCGCTGCCGAGGCCGACCAGGACGCCCCAGCAGAGGATGAGCTGCCAGGGCTGGCGCATCAGCATGGTGAGGCCGGCGCCGACCGAGATGGTGAGCAGCGCGCAGACCACCACCAGGCGCACGCCGAAACGGTCCATCAGGGCGGCGGCGAAGGGGGCGGTGAGGCCGTAGAGGGTGAGGTTGACGGAGGTGGCGCTGGCGATCGTCGCGAGCGACCAGCCGAACTCGTTGTGCAGGGCGTCCATCATCAGGCTGGGCGTGGAGCGGAAGCCGGCCGAGCCGAGCAGGACCAGCAGGGCGACGGCGGCCACCACCCAGGCGTAGTGCACCCGGGGGCGCCGGCCGGGGGCGGGTATCGGGACGGTGGGGGGCGTGGAGGCGGCGAGGGCACTGCGTTCGGTCACGTGGACGAGTCTCCCGGGCGGGCGCCGCCCGGACGAGTGGCCCGAATGACAGCTTTCGCAAGAATCGGGCCACGCCCGGCGCGTACCCTGGCCCGGACCCCGCACCGCCCGGACCCGCACCGCCCGGCCGCACCCCGGCCAAACCGGCCACCCCGGAAAGGAACGGCATGACGCACCTCGTCGCGGTACTCGCCCTGCGGGGTGTGATCGCCTTCGAACTCGGCATCCCCGCACGGATCTTCGGCAACGCCAAGGACGGCTCCGGCCGGCCGCTCTACCGGGTGGCCACCTGCACCCTGGACGGCGGACCGGTCGCCACCAGCGCCGACTTCCGGATCTCGGTCGACCACGGGCCCGAACTGCTGGAGCGGGCCGACACGGTGGTGGTCCCGGCCTCCCACGACGCCGCCCCGGACGGCGCGGACGCCGCCTTCACCCCCGAACTGGCCGCCGCCCTGCGGCGGATCCGGCCCGGTGCGCGGCTGATGTCGATCTGCACCGGCTCCTTCCTGCTGGCCGCCGCCGGCCTGCTGGACGGCCGCCCGGCCACCACCCACTGGCGCTACACCGAGCGCTTCGCCCGGGCCTTCCCGAAGGTCCGGCTGGACCCGGACGTGCTCTACACCGACGACGGCGACGTCCTGACCTCCGGCGGGGTGGCCGCCGGGGTGGACCTCTGCCTGCACGTGGTGCGCCGCGACCACGGCAGTGCGGTCGCCAACGCGGTGGCCCGCAACTGCCTGGTGCCGCCCTGGCGCGACGGTGGCCAGAAGCAGTACGTGGAGGCCCCGAGCCCGGTGGAGACCGGGGGCGCCGGCACCGCCGCCGTGCGCGCCTGGGCGCTGGAGCACCTGGACGGGCCGCTGCCGTTGAACCGGCTCGCCGAGCGGGCGGGCATGAGCGTGCGGACCTTCACCCGGCGCTTCCGCGAGGAGACCGGCGCCAGTCCCGGCCAGTGGATCACCACCCAGCGCACCGAGCGGGCCCGGCAGTTGCTGGAGCGTACGGACCTGACGATCGACCAGGTCGCCCGGGAGTCCGGCTTCGGCACCGCCGCCTCACTGCGGTTGCAGCTGCGCGGCCGGCTGGACGTGGCCCCGAGCGCCTACCGGCGTACCTTCCGGGCCGCCCCGCTCTGAGCAACGGCCGCACCGGGACGGGCAACGGCCGCACCGGGGCGGGCGAGTGAAACCGGGACGGGCGAGTGAAACCGGGACGGGCGCGCGGAGCCGCCTGGCCGGAATTCGATCGTCCGGAGCGGGCACCACGGACGACGGCCGGCCGTCTGCGCGCCGAGCGCAGCGTGCCGGGCCGCCGTCCGATCACGGCGCACGGGCCCTGAACCCGCGCCGGGCCCTCCGCACTCGCCGAGGAGCCGTCCGCGACCGGCAGTCCACGATCCCCCCTGCTGACGCGATCCCCCTGGACAGCAGCACCGTGACGGCGGACGGACGTTCCCTCGGCGTCCCCTCGCAACGGGAGCCGCACCCAAGCGTGATCAGTCGGATACGTCACGTCAATGGCTAGTCCGAAATTCGGAATGGTTGCGTCAGCTTTCGGCCGGTGATCGCCTTTCGGCCGGTGATCGCCGCCGGAGGCCGCCATCGCACCGGGGCTGTCCGGTTACCGCGCCGGGGCTGCCCGGACACCGCGCCGGCGCCGCCCGGTTACTGCGCCAGGGCCGCCCAGTCCACGCCCGCCATCGGATCGACCGGCCGCGCCCCGGCACCGATCTCGCACCAGACCCGCTTGCCCGAACCGTCCGGGTACCAGCCCCAGCGGTCGCAGAGCAGCTCGACCAGTTCCAGTCCGCGCCCGTTGGTGGCGTCCTCGTCCGCCCCGGCGTGCCGGGGGGCCGGGGCGGCCTGGCTCGCGTCGGCCACCTCCACCCGCAGCGGGCCGGGCGGGACGTCCTGCGCCGGGCCCTCGGCCACCGGCAGGCAGAGTCTCAGCACGGCCGGACAGCCGGTGTGCACCACGGCGTTGGTCACCAGTTCCGAGACCACCAGCACCACCGTCTCGGCCATCGGCGCGTCCGGGTCCACCCCGTGGTTCAGCAGCCGCGAGCGCACCCACCGCCGGGCCCGGCCGACCTCGGCGGGGTCCGCCTGCACCGCAAGCTGTACCTGAAGAACCTGCACCGCTCCACCACCTGCACTCGCAGTTCGGCCAACGTCCCGATCGGGCCGGATCAGCCGGCCGGCGGGGCCCTCGCACTTCGCCCGGTGCCACCCGGGACCGCCCGGGACCACCGGTGCCACCCGGTGCCCACTCGGGCACTCGCCGACCCGTCCGCCCGCGCCACTCGCCCGCGTCAACTCGTCGGTCGCACAACGACCGCGACACGAATACGCCTCAGGATGGGTGGGCGGACGGACCGCAGCAAGCGCTTCGGGCATATTCCGGCGATCGGGGGACAGGGCAGTGCATACTGTCCCGCTCACTCTCGCGAGCCTCGCACCGGCACTCGTCCGGCCCGGGCCGACGCCGGTCCCGCGGGGCCTGTTCGGACCCGCCCTGGGCGGGAACCTACCGCCGGACGCCCCCGTCGCCCCGCCCGCCACTCGCGAACCACCCGTACGACATATGTCCAGCGGGTCTCGAACAGCGGCATCGGCACCATCATCGGCGACGGCGGCGGCGACGGCGGCACCGGCACCGGCACCGGAGACGAACCACGAGACCGGGTTCCGTTCTTGCCCGAATCCCTCCCACCGCGTACCGGCCAGGGGATACCGTTGGGTAACGCCAGCGAACCGGTCAGGAGGGTGGTTCTCGATGGCCACCCCGGACGGGATCCCGCGCTGGGACGAGCAGTTGCAGCGACGCCTCGCCCGCGGCGAGGAGACCGCGCTCGGCGAACTGTACGACCGGCTCGCCCCGATGGTGCACGGCCTGGCCGGCCGGATACTCGCCGACCAGGCGGCCGCCGCCCAGCTCACCCGGGAGGTCTTCGCCCACGTCTGGGAGCACCCCGGGGACTTCGACCCCGCCCGGGGCTCGCTGCGCTCCTGGCTCGGCGCGCTCACCCACCGCCGCGCGGTCGAACGGCTGCGGGCGCGCCGCGGCGCCGAGCTGGCGCCGGAGCACGGCGGGGCGGCCGAGCGGGAGATCCGGGCCGTCGCCACCGCCGCGCGCATGCAGTACGTGGTCGACTCCCTGCCCCAACCCCTGCGTGAGACCATCGCGGTGACGTACTACGACGGCCGTACCTACCAGGAGACGGCCCGACTGCTCGGCATCAGCGAGCAGGCCGCCAAGCAGCGGATGCGGCTCGGCCTGGAGCTGCTGGCCACCGAACTGGCCGACGAACGCGCCCGCCAGGAGCACGGGGACGGGAACGGGGGCAGGTGAAGGTGAGCGTGCGAACCGTCGAGAGGTGCGCGGGCGGATGAGCGAGGAGCGGCACGACGCCCTGCGCTCGCTGCTCGGTGCCTGGTCCCTCGGCGCCTGCCCGCCGCGCGAGGCCGCCGAGTTGGAGCAGCACCTGCCGGCCTGCCCGGAGTGCGCCGACGAGGCGGACCGGCTGCGCGAGGCGGCCGGCTGGCTCTCCCTGGACGAGCCGCTGGACCAGCCCGGTTCGCTGCGCCAGCAGGTACTGGACTGGTGCCTGGCCGGCCGCCCGGCCGAACTGCCCGTCCCCGCCTGGGGGATGCCGTACACCGCGGAGACCGCCAAGCTGGACGCGCTGCTGCGCGACCTCGGCCCGGAGGAGTGGCAGGAGGTGGCCGAACTGCCGTGGCACGGCGGCACCGAGCTGCTGCGCCCGGCCGAGGTACTGGGCCGGCTGACCGCGGCGGACGGCTTCCTGGCGCTCGCCCTCGGCCTGCCCGACCCGGTGCCGGCCGCCGCCGGACCCGGGCCGGTCACGGGCGCGGAGCGGCGGGTGCCGCCGCAGGAGGTGGGCGTCCCGGCGCCGCGGGTGCCCCCGCAGGGCGGCCGGTACGCGGCGGACGCGGCGCGGACCGCCCGGCTGCTCGCCGATCAGGCCGGGCTGCCGCCCAGGTCGGTGCGCGCCCGGTGGCGGCAGCAGACCCACGACCTGGTGCGCAGCGCCGCGCTGGCGCCGCAGGGCAGCACCCCGGTCGACCTCGGTTTCGCGGTGCTGCCGCTGCGCGACGCCTTCGTGGAGCGCGCCCTGGAGTGCTTCGTGCACGGCGAGGACGTGGCCCGCGCGGTGGCCTACCCGTACGCTCCGCCGGCGCCGCAGCACCTGCGGCAGATGGTGGAGCTGGTGGTCCGGCTGCTGCCGCGGGCGCTGGCGGGGCTGCGCGCGGCGCGGCCCGCGCCCGCCGGGGCGCCGTCCGGGGACGGTCGGGCCGTTCGGCGGGTGCGGCTGGTGGTGGACGGTCCGGCGGCCGGCGAGTGGCTGGTGCCGCTGGACGGCGGACCGAGCGGACCGGCCGGTCCCGCCGGATCGGCCTGGTCGGCGCGGTCGGCGTGGTCGGCCGGTCCCGCCGCCGGGGAGCCGGTGGCCTCGATGGTGCTGGACGGCCTGGAGCTGTGCCAGTTGGCGGCCGCGCACCGGGACCCGGACCGGCTGCCGGTGGGCGAGCACGGCGACCGGGCCGCGGTGCGCGAGGTGCTGCACGCGCTGCCGCTGCTGGCGCGGCCGTAACGCTCCTGCGCCGCCCGCGCGAGGACGACCGCCGCTCGCGCGGAAACGGCCGCCGCTCGCACCAGGACGGCCGTCACTCGTGCGGAGACGACCGCCGCTTACGCGAAGACGACCGTCCTGGCCCCGTCCAGCAGCACCCGGTGCTCGCTGTGCCACTTGACCGCGCGGGCCAGCGCCTGGCACTCGACGTCCCGGCCGAGCGCGACCAGCTGGTCCGGGCTGACGTCGTGGGTGACCCGGGCCACCTCCTGCTCGATGATCGGGCCCTCGTCGAGGTCGGCGGTGACGTAGTGCGCGGTCGCGCCGATCAGCTTCACGCCGCGGGCGTGCGCCTGGTGGTACGGCTTGGCGCCCTTGAAGCTCGGCAGGAAGGAGTGGTGGATGTTGATCACGCGGCCGGACAGCTCGGTGCACAGCCGGTCGGAGAGCACCTGCATGTAGCGGGCCAGCACGACCAGTTCGACGTTCTCCTTCTCGACCAGGTCGAGCAGCTGCCGCTCCGCCTCCTCCTTGGTGTCCCGGGTGACCGGGATGTGGCGGAAGGGGACGCCGTAGCTCTCGGTGAGGTCCTGGAGGTCGGTGTGGTTGGAGACCACCGCGGCGATCTCCACCGGCAGGGCGCCGATCCGGGTGCGGTAGAGCAGGTCGTTCAGGCAGTGCCCGAACTTGCTGACCATGAGGACGATCCGCATCCGCTGCTCGGTCGGGTGGATCTGCCAGTCCATCCCGAAGGAGGCGCCGATCGCGGCGAAGCTGGCCCGCAGCTTGTCGGCGGTGACCGGCTCGGGGGCGGAGAAGTGCACCCGCATGAAGAACAGTCCGGTGTCCCCGTCCCCGAACTGCTGGCTGTCGATGATGTTGCAGCCGGTCATGAAGAGGTAGCTGGAGACAGCGTGGACGATGCCCTGCTTGTCGGGGCAGGACAGCGTGAGGACGTACTGGGCGCTGGCCGGCTGCTGTTCCACTGCGGGTATCCCGTTCTGAGGTCGTACGAGTGCGTGACGCGCGTGCGTGAATGGTCCAGCGTGTCACATCCTGGACAGTCGCCGCCCCGCTGCCCGTACTGCGGGACGGCACCGACCAGCACGACACCTCAGCCCCCGGCCCCAGGCCCGAGCTCAGCCCCGAGCTCAGACCTGGGTGAGGATGCGCAGCACGTCGAGGGACTTGGGCGTCGCATCCGGGTCGTCCCCGTCCCCGGTGGCGAGGGCGACGTGCGCCTCGCGGGCGGCCCGGACGGTCTCGGGCCAGCCGGGGTGGCCGAGGTAGGCGGAGGCCGGGGCGTCGGCGCCGACCTCGTGCAGCATCTGGACCGCGCGCAGCACCGCGACGTCGACCAGGGCGGCCTCGGCGGAGTCGCGGAAGATGGTGCCCACGTACTTCTCGGCGGACCAGCGGTCCAGCCAGGTGTCCTCGACCAGCCGGTAGACGGCGTCGGTCACATCCCCGTAGCCCTCCCGGCCGGTGAGCCAGGCCTCGTGCTGGAAACCGGGGTCGGACAGCATGTGCAGCGCCGAGCGGAGTCGGGCTCGCCAGCGCCACCAGGGCAGGTCGTTGAGCGGCATGCCGCCCATCGTGCTGGAGCGGTGGCCCGGACGAGAAGGGTTTCGGGTGGACCGGTGCGAAGAATCTGTGCTGGCGGACATGGTGAACGATCGTACGTTCCCCGTCTGTTCGTGCTCCACTCGCGATCTACACGCGTACCGCCCCGGATTTCGGCGTCCGTTGGCCGGGCGTTCACATTTCGTCCCTCTCGGCTTGTGGCTCCGGGGCTTGGCTGTCCCCCGGTGCGCCGGATGGCGCCCCAGAGAGGGAAGACCGATGACCCGCCGAAGGGACTCGTCCCGGGCCCGTCCCACGATCAGCGGACGCCGCCCGCGCCGCCCGATCGCCGCCGCGGTGACCGCCGCGGTGCTGTTCCCCACCCTCTTCTCGGCCTCCGCGTGCGGCGGACCGGCCGGAGCCTCCACCGGCGCCGACGACCTGACCGTGATGACCTGGGCCCCGTCCGGCACCGGTTCCGCGGACCGTCCCGGCATGACCGCGCTCGCCGAGTCGATCGGCCGGGACGTCAACGTCAAGGGCGGTCTGAGCGGCCACCGGCTGCACGTGATCACCTGCAACGAGCACAACACCGCCGACGGCGCCAAGGCCTGCGCCCAGCAGGCGGTGGACGCCAAGGCGGTGGCCGTGCTCGGCTCCTACAGCCAGTGGGGCGACGCCTTCATGCCGATGCTGGAGCGCGCCGGCATCCCGCTGATCGGCGGCTACGGCCTGTCCCAGCCCGAGTTCTCCAGCCCGCTGTCCTACCCGGTGGACGGCGGCATGCCCGCGCTGATCGCGGGCAGCGGCCGGCAGTTGGTCGACGCCGGCTGCAAGGCCGTCTCGCTGATCCGCCCGGACACCCCGTCCGGTGACAACCTGCTCGGCTACCTGGGCAACGCGCTCAAGCCGGCCGGCATCAAACTGCTGGACGTCAAGGCGCCCGAGCAGTCCTCCGACTACAGCCAGGTGGTCCGTAAGGCGATCGGCAGGGACGACCCGGGCAACTGCGTCACCAGCGCCCTGACCGCCGAGCCGACCGGCAACCTGCTGGACGCCTACCGGCGGCAGAACGTGAAGAACACCCGGATCGCCTCGGTGATCGGCAGCGTCCAGCAGTCGGTGGTCGACTCCACCGGCGGCGACTCCGGCCCGCTGGCCGGCGCGTTCGTCACCAGCTGGTACCCGCCGGAGTCGGCCAAGACCTGGGACGGGCTGCGCGCGGTGGTCCGTTCCCAGGCCACCGACGGGCACGCCATCGACGTCTCCGACCCGGGCGTGCAGACCACCTGGGTCGCCTACGAGGTGTTCCGGGTGGTGGTGGAGAAGCTCGCCGCGGCCGGCAAGCCGATCGAGGCGAAGTCGATCGACGCCCTGCTGGACAGCGGCGAGGGCATCGACGTCGGCCTCACCCCGCCGCTGAACTGGGGCACCACCAACATGCTGCCCAGCACCGAGTCGCCCCGGCTGGTCAACACCTGGGTCACCTACCAGGTGGTCAAGGGCGGCCGGATGACCTTGCAGCAGCCGGGCTTCGTGGACGTCCGCTGGGTCCTCACCGGGGCCCGCGGCCCGTCCTGATCCCCCGCGCCCCGCACCGCGTACGGCACATGGACGGACGGGCGGGCCCGCGCGGGCCCGCCCTCCGGTGTTCCGGGGGTCCCGCTACAGGTCGCCGTCGCCGCGGCTGGGCAGGCCGGTCGGGGTGGCGATCGCGTTCCACAGGGTCGAGGCCTGCTTCTTCGCGGTGGTGGCCGTGCCGCTGGCCTGCACGGCGTTCTTGTAGTGCTGGTTGCCGGTGTCCGGCTTCTTCGGGTCGCAGGAGGACTGGGCGTCGGTCGCCCAGGCCGCGTACTCGTCGTCGGCCTGGGCCGAGGCCGTCCAGGCCGCGTTCAGCTGCTCGACCAGCTGCTGGCCGCCGGGCAGCTTGTCGGTCTTCAACTGGCCGAGCTTGGTCTGCAGCTCGCGCCGCTTGCCGGCCGCGGCGGCCAGTGCCTGCTGCGAGTCGGGCAGCTTGTCGCACTTCTGCACCGAGGCGACCGCCGAGACCACCGCGCTGCGGCTGTCGCTCGCGGTGCCCAGCAGGTCGGACAGCGGCTGGGCCTGCGCCTTGACCTCCGGGTCGGCGGCGGCGCCGGAGCCGCTCGCGCCGGCCGCACCGGTGGCGGTGCCGCCGGTGGCCGCGACCGGGGCGGTCTTCTGGCCGCTCTTGGTGGTGTCGTCGCCGCCGCTCATCAGCACGGCGACCAGCACGCCGGCCGCCGCGAAGCCCGCGACCACGCCGCCGATGACCAGCTTGTTGGAGGGGCGTCCACCGCGGCCGCCGCGCCCCGCCTGGGTGGCGTCCTGGTCGGGCCGATAGCCGTCCGACCCGTAGCCGTCGGTGGCGTAGCCGTCGGTGGCGTACCCGTCCTGGGCGTAGCCGTCCGGCTGGGGGTAGCCCTGCACCGGGTAGCCCGCCTGGTGCTGCTGCTGGTGCTGCGGCAGCTGCGGCTGGGTGGCCTGCGGGTAGCCCTGGTAGCCGGGCGCGGCCTGCGGCGGGACGCCGTAGCCGGGCTGCGGCGCCGGGTAGCCGCCCTGCGGGTCGCCGGCCGGGTACGGCGGCAGGTGCTGGGTCTCGGGGGCCGGCTGGGCCTGCTGCGGGGCGCCGTAACCGGCCTGCGGCGGTGCACCCCAGGCGGGCTGCTGGGGGGGCATCGCCTGGGTCGGCGGCGCCTGCGCGCCCTCGCCGAGGTACTCGGGCTGCCCGGACGGCCGGCCCACCGGCGGCACGGCCGTGGGGCCCTGCTGCTGGCCCGGCTGGCCCTGGGGCTGGCCGGGCTCGGGGCGGAACAGGTCGTCCAGGTTGAAGTCACCCGAGTTGTACGAGCGGCGCTGACTCAACGCGATTCCTCACCTGTGCAGGACCGCGCACTGGCGGCGGACCACATCTCGTCGGTTCTTGGGAGCATCACAGTTCCTTGGACGTCGCGCCCACGCTACCGGTTCGCCTCACCGGGTGACCACGCGGGCGGGACATTCCCACACGCTCCCTGCACAGACGGTGGTCAGGCCGCCTCCGCGTCCGCCCTGGCGTGGAACTCGCGCACCACCCGCTGCTCCCGGTAGGGCTCCAGCCGGCGCCGGAACTCGTCCAGGTACTCCACGCCCCGGTTGGAGCGCAGCCCGCTGAGCAGCCGCACCGCCTGGGTGCCCGTCTCGCAGGCGCGTTCCAGGTCGCGCTGCTGGAGCTGGGCGGTGGCGAGCAGCACGAGGTCCACCGCGCGGCGGCGGACCCGGGTCGGCGGGTGCAGGTCGAGCGCCCGGCGGGCGTAGTGCTCGGCCGGCCCGGCCTGTTCGAGGTCCCGGTGGCAGTGGGCGAGTTCGTCGGCGAGGTAGGCGTCGTCGAAGTGGGCGATCCAGTCCGGGTCGTCCTCGGGGCGGCGCTTCTCCATCATCTCCAGGGCCTTGGCCGACACCGCCTCGCAGGAGCGGGCGTCGCCGAGCAGGGCGTGGCCGCGGGCCTCGGCGGCGTAGAACATCGCCATCGCCGTCGGGGTGGCCACCGTACGGGCGCCCTCCTGGGCGGCGCGGGCGAGCTGGGCGATCTCCCGCGGGTTGCCGAGGGTGGCCGCCAGGTGGCTCATCGAGGCGGCCAGCACGTAGCCGCCGTAGCCGCGGTCGTCGGCGGCCTGGGCGAGCCGCAGGGCCTGGATGTAGTAGCGCTGGGCGAGCCCGGGCTGCCCGGTGTCCACCGCCATGTAGCCGGCCAGTTCGGTCAACCGGGCCACCGCGGCGAAGAGTTGGCGCCCGGTCTCCTCCCGGTAGGCGCCGCCGAGCAGGCCGGAGACCACCGAGTTGAGGTAGTGCACGACGACCGGGCGCACATGGCCGCTGCCGAAGCGGTGGTCCAGGTCGACCAGCATCGCGGTGGTGGCCTTGATCGCGGACACGTCCGTCGGGCCGACCCGGGGGCCGCCGGTGCGGGCCACCACCGGGTCGGGCGGGGTGATCAGCCAGTCCCGGCTGGGCTCCACCAGCGCGGAGGCGGCGACCGTCGCCCCGGTGAGGAAGTCCCGCCGGCCGACGTCACTGCGCCACAGCTCGCACACCTGCTCCAGGGCCGCGTTCAGGGTCGGCGCGAACTGCAGCCCGATGCCGGAGCTGAGGTTCTTGCCGTCGGCCATGCCGATCTCCTCGACCGACACGCTGCGGCCGAGCTTGCGCCCGAGCGCCTCGGCGATCACGGCCGGCGCCTGACCGCGCGGCTGCTGCCCGCGCAGCCAGCGGGCGACGGAGGTCTTGTCGTAGCGCAGGTCCAGTCCGTGCTCCGCGCCGCACAGGTTGACCCTGCGGGCCAGACCGGCGTTGGAGCAACTGGCCTCCTGGATCAGTTGCTGCAGGCGCTCGTTGGGCTGTCGTGCGACGAGTGGTCTCGCGGCCATTGGGCTTCGCCTCCCCACACCCTCCGGTCCCGGCCGGCGGGCGACGATGTGCTGATCTGTTGCCGACTGTCCGACCGTCCAAGGAATCTGACACCAGGTTAGCGATCAGCAACGTCAGCGGGATACCCACGGTGACGAACCGCACCCCCCGCGCGCCCTGGGGAATGCTTCCGTGCGCCCCCGCTGCGCCTGCCTCCGCCCGCCCCAACTCGCTTGAGTCACCGGTTCGGGTGACATTGCCGGGATGCGGCCGACCGGGGCCCGCCGGGCCGTAACCAGCCTCACGCACGGTAGTTGAGCAGCGCGTGGAAGACATCCCCGACGCCCCCGGCCAGGACAAGAACGCCGGCCTGCCCCCGCTGCTGATCGAAGCCGTCGGCTACGCCGAGAACCGCCACTGGGAGGTGGCCCCCGGCGCCTGGCTGATCGACGGCGACGGGCCCGCCCGCTGCTCCTGCGGCGACCAGCGCTGCCCCCAGCCGGGCGCCCACCCGCTGGACGCGGACTGGGCCCGCAAGGCGAGCGCCGGGCCGGGCGCGGTGCGGCGCTGGTGGACCGAACGGCCCAAGGCGTCGATCCTGCTGCCCACCGGCCGGTCCTTCGACGTCCTGGACGTGCCGGAGACCGCCGGGTGCCTGGCGCTGGCCCGGATGGAGCGGATGGACCTCCAGCTCGGCCCGGTCGTGGTGCTGCCCAGCTCGCCCGGCCGGGTCGGGCGGCGGCTGCACTTCCTGGTGCTGCCCGGCGTCGCGGCCAAGCTGCCGGAGATGCTCCGCAAGCTCGGCTGGCCGCCCGGGCGGCTGGACCTGGTCGCCCGCGGCGAGGGGGACTGGACGGTCGCCCCGCCCTCGCGGATCGGCTCCACCGGTTACGCCCAGTGGGCCCGCTCCCCCTCCGAGTCCAACCGCTGGCTGCCGGACGCCGCCGAGCTGATCAGTCCGCTCGCCTACGCCTGCGGCCGCGAGGCGCCCGCCCAGCAGCTCCAGGCCGCCCAGCCGGCCGGCGTCTGAACGGCCGGCGTCCGAACGGCCGAAGCCTGCCGCCCTGCGCCGATCGGGTGAGGGCGTGCACCGCGCGACACAACGCGCGCGAGTGACGGGCCTTGTCTCCCACCGGAGGCGGGGCCCGTCACACGCATGTGCGGATAAGGCCTCGGTCTACCCGCTGGTCAACCGGGAAAGCCCCTCGTACGAGTGACAGCGCTCAAGGATTGCCATGATCGGCCGAGGGGAGGAATTGCGGTGTGTGGGGTCGCCGGAAGGGTCGCTCGGACGGGGAAGCCGGGCGAGGCGGTGGAGGGGCCGGGAGGGAACGGGAGGGGCAGGAGGGGACCGGGAGGGAGCCGGGGAGGGACGGGAAGGGCCCGCTGCACGGGGAGCAGCGGGCCCCGATCGTCACCCGGGGCTTCCCGACCGTCGCACGGGGCGCGGCGATCGGGCCCGGTCGGGCGGGGTCAGGCCTGGGCGACGAAGACGTGCTGGGCGATGTCCTTGCCCAGCTCCGCCGCGTTGTCCCCGGTGCCGACGAGCACGCCGCCGACGCCGGTGCCGGCCGTCACCTTGATCGTGGAGCCCGGCCGGACGCCGGCCCGGCGCAGGGTGCTCATCAGCTCGCTGTCCGTCTGGATCGGCTCGCCGATCCGGCGGACCACCACGTCCGCCCCGGCCTCGCCCGGCTTGACGGTGTCCAGCGGGACGAGCGCGGCGTCGAAGCCCTCGCCCTCGGCCTTGGTGTCGCCCAGCTCGTCCAGCCCCGGGATCGGGTTGCCGTACGGGGACTGGGTCGGGTGGCCGAGCATGGCGAGCACCTTGCGCTCGACCGTCTCGCTCATCACGTGCTCCCAGCGGCAGGCCTCCTCGTGCACCTGCTCCCACTCCAGGCCGATCACGTCGACGAGCAGGCACTCGGCGATGCGGTGCTTGCGCATCACGCGCACCGCGAGCCGTCGGCCCTCCTCGGTCAGTTCGAGGTGGCGGTCGCCGGCGACCTGGAGCAGCCCGTCGCGCTCCATCCGGCCGACCGTCTGGCTGACCGTGGGACCGCTCTGCTCCAGGCGCTCCGCGATCCGGGCACGCATCGGGACGATGCCCTCTTCCTCCAGCTCCAGGATGGTGCGAAGGTACATCTCAGTGGTGTCGATCAGCCCAGACATCGCCGCTGGCTCCGTTCTTCGGTGTCCTCACCGCCAATTCTGACGTACCGCACCGACAACCGGGCCCGCCCCGGGGTTTCCGGGACCGGTTTTCGTTCCTGTTGACAGCGGTGCCGCCGGGGCGCGACCGTGCTCGCCGTAGCTTTCTCCACTGGCGTCCGGGCCGTCCCGGTCGCCCCACCCGGCCGGCGCCCCCACCGGCAGAGAGCGAAGGCAACCGATGAACGACCTGGTCGGCCGGTACTTCGACGCGGCGATCGCCCACCTGAACCGGGTCCGCGCGGAGGAGTCCGACACCATCGAGGCGGCGGCCGCCCTGCTGGCCGAGGCGATCACCGAGGGCCGCCGGGTGTTCACCTTCGGCGCCGGGCACTCCTCGCTGCCGGCCCAGGACGTGGTCTACCGGGCCGGCGGGCTGGTCCCGATGAACCTGCTGAACGTGCCCGGGATGGCCGGGGTGACGATGATGCCCGCGCCGCTGGCCAGCGCCCTGGAGCGGGTGTCCGGGCTGGCCACCTCGACCCTGGACCTGACCCCGGCGACCAGCGGGGACCTGCTGTTCCTGATCTCGCTCTCCGGCCGCCAGGTGATGCCGGTCGAGCTGGCCCGGTACGCCCGGGACCGCGGCTTGAAGGTGATCGGGGTGACCTCGCTGGCCTACCCCGACGAGGTGCCCGCGGCGCACCCCTCCGGCACCTACCTCAAGGACCACTGCGACGTGGTGCTGGACAGCAAGGTCGCGGTGGGCGACGGTGAGCTGACCCACCCGGGCGCCGAGACCTCCTTCGGCCCGGTCTCCACCATCGTCACCAGCGCGCTGATGCAGGCCGTGGTCGCCTCCGCGGTCGGCCGGCTGGCCGACCGGGCGGCCGCCGGGGACGCCGCCGCGCCGCCGCTGTTCCGCTCCGGCAACGTCCCGGGGGGCACCGAGTGGAACACCAAGCAGATGGCCGACAACGCCGAGCGCATCTTCTACACCTACTGACGACACCTTGTTGACGGCTCGCAACCGGTCGACTACGGGGCGTACCGGACAATCCACCGGGCCTTCCCGGCCATTGCGCGGCGCCCCCGCCGCGGCCAGGCGTACCGGCGACCCGCCCGGGGCAGGAGAGCGGAGGGACCGGAGCGACGGGTGGGGGCCGAGCATGGCGTCTGGTGCGGGACGGACCGGGTGGGTGCGCGAGCGGGAGCTGCTGCCCGAGTTCTTCTGGGCCGCCGACGCGGCCTCGCTGCGCGGCCAGCGCCGTTCGGTGCTGCTCTCCGCCTGGGAGCTGCTCCTGCTGCTGGTCGCGGCCGCGACCGGCTCGGCCGACGGCGAGCCGTGGGCCTGGGCGGCCGCCGCGGCCTACCTGGGCGCGGTGGCGCTGGCGGTGGTGATCGGCCGGCAGAACCCGCAGGGCCTCTGGTACGAGGGCCGGGCGGCCGCCGAGTCGGTGAAGACGCTGGCCTGGAAGTTCGCCGTCCGGGCGGACGCCTACCAGCCGCCGCCGCACAGCCTGCCGGACGCCGAGGGCCTGTACCGCTTCCAACTCGCCCGGGTGCTGGGCGCGTTCCGGGGCGGCCCGGTGGCCGTGCCGGCGACCGGGGTCGACATCACCCCGGCCATGCGCGACCTGCGCGGGCAGCCGCTGGCGGTGCGCCGCGAGGTGTACCTGAACGAGCGGATCCGGGTGCAGCACGACTGGTACCGCGGCAAGGCCCGCTACTGCGCCCGGGCCGGCTACTGGACGGACGTCCTGGGGGTGCTGCTGCCGGCGCTGGGCCTGGCGCTGGCGGTGCTGCGGGCGCTCGGCGCCTTCACCTACGACGCGCTGGGCACGGTGTCGGCGGTGGCCGCCTCGGTCACCGCCTGGGCGCAGCTGCGCCAGTACCGCCCGCTGGCCGCCGCGTACGGGCTGGCCGCCGAGGAGCTGGAGCTGATCCGCCTCCAACTCGCCCGGCTGGACCTGGAGTCGATGGACGCCGAGGAGCTCTGGGCCCGGCTGGCCCGGGACGCCGAGGACGCGGTGTCCCGCGAGCACACCACCTGGCAGGCCCGCCGGGAGGTGCGCACCACCACCGACCGGGAGCACTGAGGAGGAACGCGTGGCGTTACGGAT
Source organism: Kitasatospora sp. NPDC059827 (assembly GCF_042731675.1). Taxonomy (NCBI): domain Bacteria; kingdom Bacillati; phylum Actinomycetota; class Actinomycetes; order Kitasatosporales; family Streptomycetaceae; genus Kitasatospora; species Kitasatospora sp. NPDC059827. Next base: position 37,316 of record NZ_JBHWIV010000016.1, read on the forward strand.
GGTCAAAGCGGCGGACGGTCGCGCCCTCGCCGTGGAGTCCCTCGGCGATCCGCGCGGCCGTCCGGTGTTCCTGCTGCACGGCATGCCGGGCAGTCGGGTCGGGCCGCATCCGCGCAGCACCGTGTTGTACCGGCTGGGGGTGCGGCTGATCTCCTACGACCGGCCGGGCTACGGCGACTCGACCCGGCTGTTCGGCCGCCGGGTGTCGCACGCGGCGGCCGATGTGCGCACCATCGCCGACGAGTTGGGGCTGGGCGACTTCGCGGTGCTGGGCCGCTCCGGCGGCGGCCCGCACGCGCTGGCCTGCGCGGCGATGCTGCCGGGGCGGGTCAGCCGGGTGGCGGTGCTGGTGGGGCTGGCGCCGCGGAACGCGACCGGCCTGGACTGGTACGCGGGGATGACCCCGTCCAACGTCCGGGCCTACCGGGAGGCGGAGCGCGGGCACGGCCGGATCGCCGACGCGATGGAGTTCCGCTCCCGCCAGATCAAGGACGACCCGGTCCGGCTGCTGAACGGGCTGCGCACCGAACTGTCGCCCGCCGACCGGGAGGTGGTGGCGGACAGCGGGCTGCGCCGGATGCTGCAGAGCAACTACCGGGAGGCGTTCCGGCACGGCGCGGACGGCTGGATCGACGACGTCCTGGCCTTCACCGCCGACTGGGGCTTCGACGTCGGGTCGATCGGGGTGCCGACCTGGCTGTGGCACGGCGCGGACGACCAGTTCTCGCCGGTGGACCACTCCCGCTGGCTGGCCGACCACGTACCGGGCGCCGAGCTCTTCCTGGAGCCCGGCGCCGCGCACTTCGGGGCGTTCCGGGTGATGACCACGGCGCTGGCCTGGGCGGCGGGGTAGCGGCTCCGAGCGCCCGGCCGGTCAGCGCTCGACCGGGGTCAGCGCTTCACCGGGGTCAGCGGTTCGGAGCCGCCCAGCACCGCGAGGATGTTGTCCACCGCCAGGCCGCCCATCGCCTGCCGGGTCCGCACGGTGGCGCTGCCCAGGTGCGGGACCAGCACCGCGCGCTCCTGGGCGAGCAGCGCGGACGGGACGTCCGGCTCGTGCTCGAAGTTGTCCACGGCGGCGGCGAACAGCGCGCCGGACTCCAGCGCGGCGGCCAGCGCCTCCTCGTCCACCACGCCGGCGGTCATGCTGACCACCACCGCCCCGGGCGGCAGCAGGGCCAGCCGGCGGGCGTCCAGCAGGTGCCGGGTCTCCTCGGTGCACGGGCAGGTGACGACCAGCACGGTGGAGGTGGCGAGCAGTTCCTCCAGCGGCTTCCACTCGGCGCCGTGGGCCTGCTCGGGCGGCAGGGCGCGGCGGTTGTGGTAGCCGACCGGCATGTCGAAGGCGGCGGCCCGGCGGGCCACCGACTGCCCGATCCGGCCCATGCCGAGCACGCCGAGCGGGGTACCGGCCAGTTCCAGGCCGAGCAGGAAGTTCGGGCTCCAGGTCCACGGCGTGCCGGAGCGCAGCAGCCGCTCGCCCTCGCCGAGCCGGCGGACGGCGGCCAGCAGCAGCGCCCAGGCGGTCTCGGCGGTGGCGTTGGTGAGCACGCCGGGGGTGTTGGTGACGACGACGCCGCGTTCGGCGCAGGCCGCCAGGTCGATGTTGTGGTAGCCGACGGCGTGGTTGGCGACGATCTCCAGCTGGGGGCCGGCGGCGTCCAGGAACTCGGCGTCCACCCGGTTGTTGAGGGTGGTGAGCACGGCCCGGCGGCCGCGGACGGCGGCGAGCAGTTCGGCCCGGTCCAGCTCCTCGTCGGTCTCGCGCACGGTGACGGCGTACCGGTCGGTGAGCCGTTCCAGGACGCCGGGCGCGGGGTGCCGGGTGACCAGGACGGGGGGCAGGGTACTCATGGCTCGGCAGCGTACCCCGCCCCTCGTCCGGTCATACGGGCTGCGGCTCCAGGTCGCGGTTGATCCGCTTCCAGCCGCGGGCGGAGACGGTGTTGGGGTGCTCCTCGCCGAACTGCCGGATCAGTTCGGAGATCGCCCGGGCGCGCAGTTCGGCGGCCTGGGTGTGCCGGCCGGCCGAGCGCAGGGTGATCGCCAGGTTGGCCTCGCAGGCGACGGCGTCCGGGTGTTGCGGCGAGTACCGTCCGCACAGGCCCGAGTAGGCGGCCCGGCCGAGCGCCTCGGCGAGGTCGGCCTGCCCGTCGTCGCCGTAGGCGTTGGCGAGGTTGATCACCGCGTTGAGGGTGTACGGGTGCTCGGCGCCGACCGAGCGGGTCAGTCCGTCGACGGTGAGCCGGCCGCGCTCGATGGCGCCCTGGACGTCGCCGCTGCCGCGCAGGTAGATGCCCAGGTTGTTGGCGCAGGCCAGGGTGAACGGGTGCTCGTCGCCGAACAGCCGCCGGTGGCCCTCGAAGACGGTGGAGCAGAGGTCGCGGGCGGCCTCCTTGTCGCCGGAGGCGCTGTGGTCGGCGGCCAGGTTGAGCGCGCAGGCGAGCGCGTCGGGGGCGTCGGCGCCGTAGCGCTCCAGGTAGCGCTCGTAGGTCTCCTTGGTGATCCGGCGGGCCTCGGCGAGCTGGCCGATCCGGCGCAGTGAGACGGCCAGTGACTTGGCGTTGCGCAGGTTCTCCGGGAGGTCCGGGTCGAGGACGTCGCCGAGGTCGGAGGTGACCTCCTGGAGGAGGTCCACCGAGCCGCGGTAGTCGCCGAGTTCGCGCAGGTCGCGGGCCAGGTTGGACTTGGTGGAGAGGGTGTAGGGGTGCTTGGGGCCGAGGACGGCGGTGCGCCGGTCGAGGGTCTCCTGGTCGAGTTCGCGGGCGGCCTCGCTGTTGCCGACCAGCCGGAAGTCGATGGCGAGGTTGTTGGCCATGGACAGGGTGCGCGGGTTGTCGTCGCCGAACAGTTCGCGGAACTGCTCCAGGATCTCCTGGTCGAGGTCGAGCGCGGCCTGGAAGCGGCCGAGTGCCCGCCGGTCGGCGCCGAGCGAGCCGGCCGTCATCAGGGTGTACGGGTGGTGTTCGCCGAGGAGCACCCGCTGGCGCTCCAGGGTGGCCTCGTCCAGGGCCAGGGCCTCGGCGTAGTTGCCCTGGGAGCGCAGCACGTTGGCGAGTTGGAAGCGCAGCAGCAGGGTCTGCCGGTCGTCCTCGCCGAGCTTGCTGGTCCATTCGGCGTCGAGGGCGTGGCCGAGGTCGCGGGCGCGGTCGAGTTCGCCGCGCTTCCACAGGTAGCGGACCCGGTCGATGAGCAGCTGGCGGGTGTCGGCCTCGTCGCAGTTGTGCGCCTTGGAGGGCGACAGGTGCGGCCAGATCTCGTCGAAGGCGGGCCAGTTGGCCGGGTCGTCGGTGTCGCCGAGGACGGGCCGGGCGCCGGTGAGGATGCGGTGCACCTCGTGGACGGCGATCTCCTGCTCGTCGTCGGTCATCCCGGCCCGGATCACCGCCTGGACGAGGCGGTGCACCTGGAAGCTGTTGCTGCCGGCGTCGACCTTGGCCAGCGCGTACCGGCCGATCGCCTGGATGACCTTGCCGAGCATGAACTTGTCGCTGAGGTCGGCGTCGTACTTCACCAGCGCCCGGATCATCTGATCGCTGTAGAAGAGGTTCATCGAGATCGGCTCGGGCGCGAAGAAGGCGCACAGTTGGAGCAGCCGGACGGCGGCCGGGGACTGCTGGCGCAGCCGGCCGATCGAGACGTTCCAGGTCGCGGCCACCGGGGTGGGGTAGTCGGTGGGGTGGTCGACGGCGAGGGCGCGGGCGGCCTCGGCGTGCAGCTGGGCGACGTAGGTCTCCACCGGGGTGCCGGTGGTGTCCAGCCAGGCGGCGGCCACCTCGACGGCCAGCGGCAGGTCGCCGACGGCCTCGGCGACCCGGTCGGCGTCCGCGCGGGAGAGGCTGCGGGCGCGCCGGCACAGGTGCTCGACGCTCTCGCCGCGGGTGAAGACGTCGACCTCCAGCGCCTCGGCGTGCCCGGTCCAGGCCTGGTTGCGGGAGGTGACCAGGATGTGGCCGGAGCCGCCGGGGAAGAACCGGCGGATCTCGGAGGGCTCGTCGGCGTTGTCGAAGATCAGCAGCCAGCGCGAGGTGGGCACGCCGCGGCGCAGCGCCTCCCGGGCGGCCTCGGCGGCCTCGGTGACGGAGTCGCCGACCCGCAGGCCGAGGCGGCGGGCGAGTTCGGCGAGGGCCGGGGCGACCAGTTCGGTCTGCTCGGCGTCGATCCACCAGACCAGGTCGTAGTCGGACATGAAGCGGTGGGCGTACTCCAGCGCGACCTGGGTCTTGCCGACGCCGCCGAGCCCGTACAGGGTCTGCGGGGTGGGCAGCACGGCCGCCATGCCGCCGCGCAGCTGGTTGCGCAGCTGCTCCAGGACGGCGGCGCGGCCGGTGAAGGAGGGGTTGCGCGGCGGGACGTCCCACACCGAGGGCTTGCTGCCGGGGAAGCGCGGGCCGCCGGCCGGGGCGTCGCCGAGCACGGCGTCGCCGCGGCCGAGGGCGCGCAGCAGGCTCTGGATGGACTGGTTCTCGTCGCGGCCGACCAGGTCGACCGGGTTGCGGTTGCTGAACGGCGCGGTGAGCCGGACGTCGCCGACGCGCACCGGCAGCAGCTGGCGCCGGGTGCCGGAGGGGTCGGAGTTGACCACCGACTCCCACAGTGCCCGGGCCTGCGGGGAGCGCTGGTAGGCGGGCGAGAGGACGGCGACCGTGCGGTAGGCGGAGTCGATGCCGCGCTCGGTCTCCTCGCGCGGGTCGGTGCCGGCGCTGAGGTCGCGCGGCAGCACCCGGAAGCCGGCCCTGGTCAGCACGGACTCGATCCAGTCCGCCCACATCCGGTCCTCGGGCACGTAGGACAGGTAGAGGTCGGCGGGCACGGACGGGCGGCGGCGGGTGAAGGCGTCCACGTAGCGCAGCCGCACCTCCTCGTCCATCGGCGGCAGGCCGGCGGCCCGGCCCTCGGTGATCATCGAGGTGAGGCGCTCGCAGGCGGCCAGCATCGAGGTGGGGGTGCCGGTCTGGTCGCCGAAGGTGGCGAGGATCTCCTCGTAGGCGTAGAACGGCCGGTACGGGATCTCCACCGAGCCCCAGTAGCCCGCGAGTTCCTCGCTGCCCAGGCCGGCGGGCAGGCCGTCGAAGCGGACCCGGGCCAGGGCGCGGCCGGCGTCGGCCTTCTCCTTCTCGCCCTCGTCGATGCGCATCGGGACGGGCAGGATGCGGATGCCGCGGTCGCGGTAGCGGTCGTGGATGTGCTGGGCGATCCGGGAGGCGCCGTCGATGGACTGGTCGCTGAGGGTGAAGCAGACCACCAGGTCGTCGGGCATCTGCACGGTGCAGATCTCGGCGATGTCCGACAGGCCGGTGCGGGAGTCGATCAGCACGTAGTCGTAGCGCTTGGCCATGTCGGCCTTGAGCGCGTCGAAGAACTGCCCGCCGTCGAAGCGGTCGTAGAAGATGTCCCAGTCGAGGTGGGTGACGGCCTCGGAGTAGTCCCGGTTGAACTGGCCGGCGGAGAGGAAGTCCAGGCTGCCGCCGGCCGGGAAGTGCGGCCAGGAGAGCGAGAGGGCGTGCGGGTGCACCCGGGCGAAGTCCAGGTGCCAGCCCTCGGCGTGCTCGACCGGGCGCAGCGCCTCCTCGCGGTACTCGGCGATCAGGTCCATCATCCCGGTGGTGCCGGCCAGCGAGGCCGGGTCCAGGAAGGGGTGGAAGAACTTGGCGAGGCCGGGTGCCTCCAGGTCCCAGTCGACGGTGAGCACCCGGAAGCCGTTGGCGGCGAGGATCCACGCGGTGTTGGCGAGGGCCATGGTGCGGCCGGTGCCGCCCTTGTAGGAGTAGAAGGTGATGATCCGGCCCTGGCGGTCCTGCTCGGCGGCCTGCCGGGCGGCCTCGCGGGTGGCGGCCAGTTCGGCGGCGCCGAGGCGCAGGTTCCTGGTGGTGTTGTCGCTCATCGGTGCGGTCCTCCCAAGGGCGCCATCCCAGCATCGGGGTCATCGCCGTCGTCACGGTCGTTGCGGTAGGGGCGATCGTTGTCACGGGCGGTGCGGTCGTCACGGGTGGTGCGGGTGGTGCGGGTGATACGGGTGGTGCGGTCCTCGCGGGCGGCGCGGGGGTCGGGGACGGTCCGGGGGTCGGGGACGGCGCGGGCTTCGGGGGCGGTCCTGGTGTCGGGGGCTCCGTAGTCCTCGCGGGAGAGCCGCACGGTGCGTTCCTCCGGGGCGGCGTAGTCCGCACGGGAGAGCCGGACGGTGCGCTCCTCGCCGGCGCCGTAGTCGTCCCGCGCGGCGCGGCCTTCCCGGCCAGGGCTGTCGTCCCGGCCGGGGCTGTCGTCGCGGTCGTCCCGGTCGGGGTCGTGGTCGCGGTCGAAGGGGTCCGGGCCGAAGGGCTCGGTGCGGTGCCCGCCGAAGCCGTCCGGCCCGTAGCCCCCGGGGCCGCGGCGGAAGGCCTCGCGCAGGCTCGGCCGGGGCGCCGGGGGCTCCTCCGGTTCGGCCCTGGTCCGGCTCTCGAAGGCGTACTTGGCCTTCATCGCGGCGCGGGGCAACGCGTCGTCGAAGTCCTCCAGGCTGTTCAGCCCGGTCGGGCCGGTCACGCCGAGGAAGCTCGGGCGCCCGGCCCGCCGGGTCTTGCGCAGCGTCTGGTCGCTCAGCCCGCTGAACTCGCCGTCCCGTTCGAGGCACTCCCGGTCCTCGGTGTTCCACGGTTCGAGGACGCTGACCCAGGTGGCGTCGGAGCGGTCGAAGCGGCGGACCAGCTCCCGGCGGCGCGGGTCGCGCAGCGCCCACCGGTCCAGCAGCAGCAGTCCGGGGGCCTCGGCGTTGCCCTCGATGATGGACTCCACCTCGTCGTCGAACTCGTGCACGGTCGGCTGGAACCCCAACTGCCGTGCCAGCCGTACGGCGTGCTGCGCGATGGGCGAGCCGGCCGGCCGGTACGGGTGCCAGTCGGTGCGCCGGGCGCCGTAGAAGTCGGGGTTGCGGTCCTGCGGCAACTCGCCCTGGTGGTAGGTGAGTACGGAGATCCGCAGCTGCTTGGTCGGGGCGGACACGTTGAACGCGCTGGGCAGCCCGTTGAATTCCAGCCGCCGCCCGACCGGGATCACCGTCTCCTCCGCCACCTGGACGATCCGCGCGGCCAGCCGGTGCACGGCCAGTTCGTAGGCGGCCCGGAAGTAGCTGAGCTTCATCAGCGCGTACAGGCCCTCGGTGGCGTAGTCGGGCCCGAACCCCGCGTGGTTGAACTGGAGTTCGCTGGCCACCTGGGGCAGCCGGTAGCGGCTCATCGGCGCCCACAGCACCGGGACGATGCCGCTGGTGCGCTCCACCTCCATGGTCGCCGGGTAGACCGGGCGGCGGGTGAAGGCGTGCCACTCCTGGCCGCACGGAACGCTGTTGAAGTACCGGGGCGAGTACAGCGGCACGAACACCCGGCAGGTCGCCAGCTCCTCGGACAGCCGCTCGGCCCACAACTCGCCCTGGTGCATGGACTCGTCCATGAATCCGACCGGCACCCCGGCCGGGACGGTGGTCAGTTGGAGCACCGCCTCGCAGAGGTCCCGGTACAGCTGGCGCACCCAGTGGTTCGGGTCGCCGGCGCCCCGCGCACCGGACTTCGGCGTGTGCGCGTAGGAGAGGAAGAAGTACGGCCGGGCCTCGTCCTCGTCCCAGCCCCGGTCAGTCACACGTGCCTCCCCCGGGCCCGTCGGCAACCTGGCTCCCGCAGCCCCCGTGCGGCGGGGTCTCAGTGTAGGAACGACTGACACCCCAATGGAATAGCACAGCGACCCGCACGAATTGACATGACCGAAACGGTGCCGCTGCCCTCTTGCGTGGAGCAGTACCCTCGTTGCGGCTGTGGTGAACGATCAGGAGGAGCACACATGGACCAGCTCAACTGGCAGCGGTCGAGTTTCAGCGCCGGTGAGGCCAGGTACCTGGAGATCGCCTCCGCCGGGGAGCTCGTCTACATCCGCGAGTCCGACCGCCCCGACCTGGTCGTCACCACCACCCGGGTCAAGCTCAACGCCTGGATCCTGGGCGCCAAGGACGGCGAGTTCGACCACTTCGTCGGGCTCTGAGCGGCTCCGGGCGGCTACGGGCGGCCCTGAGCGGCTCCGGGCGGCTCGGGGCGGCTCCCGGCAACTCTGGGCGGCTCCGGGCCATCACCTCCCGGGGTCGGCGCTCCCGTAGCGGGCGGCCAGCGCCCGGACCGTCCCCGCGATCCGCTCGCGCAGTTCGGCCGGTTCCAGCACCTCGATGTCGGCACCCAGCCGCAGGAACTCCCCGTGCGCGTGGTCGACCGACTCGATCGGCACCCGGGCCTGCGTCCAGCCGCCCTCCCCCGGCGGCACGCCGAGCCGCCGGGCACCCTCCGGGGTGAGCCGCACCAGCGCCTCCCCGGTGTGCAGCCGGGCCCGGAAGTCCGCCAGGTGGGCCTGCCAGTACGCCGGGAGGTCGAAGCCCTCCGGCACGGCGGACTGCTCCGGCAGCGGCCGAAGTTCGATGACCTGGTCGACCCGGTAGGTCCGCGTCCCGGACGGCCCGCCGGCCACCAGGTACCAGCGGCCCGCCTTGAGCACCAGCCCGTACGGCTCCACCCGCCGCTCGATCTCCTCCGGCGCCCGCCACCGCCGGTACCGCAGCACCACCGCCCGGCGCGCCCACACCGCTGCGGCGACGGCCGCCAGGTGCGGGGTCTCGTCCGCGCGGCCGTACCAGCCGGGGGCGTCCAGCAGGAAGCGCTCCTGGATCCGCCCGGCGTGCTCGCGCAGCTCCGCGGGCAGCGCGGCCCGCAGCTTGAGCTGGGCGGTGGCGAGGGCCCCGCCGAGGCCGAGGTCGGCGGCGGTGCCCGGGAGCGCGGCGAGGAACGCGGCCTGGGCCTCCTCGGCGGTCAGCCCGGTGAGGCGGGTCCGGTAGCCGTCGACCAGCCGGTAGCCGCCCTCGTGCCCGGCCTCGCCGTACAGCGGGATCCCGGCGGCGGCCAGCGCCTCCACGTCCCGGTAGACCGTCCGGACGGACACCTCCAGCTCCTGCGCCAACTCCCGGGCGGTCATCCGGCCCCGGTTCTGGAGCAGCAGGAGCAGGGTGACCAGTCGACTCGCGCGCATACCGAGCAGTATTCACTGACAGTGGATGTCAGTGGACCGCTCCTAGCCTGCGGCACATGAACGGCACGAACGACTTCGACTTCCTGCACGGCACCTGGCGGGTGGCCAACCGCCGCCTCACCGCCCCGCTCAGCACCCCGCTCAACGGTGGCGACACCTGGGAGGAGTTCCCCGGCGAGGCCGTGATCCGGCCACTGTTCGGGGGCGCGGGCAACATCGACGAGATCGCCTTCCCCACCCTCGGCCGCCGGGGCGCCACCCTGCGCCTGTACGACCGGGAGGCGCGGCAGTGGTCGATCTTCTGGTCCGACAGCCGCACCGGCCGGCTCGACCCGCCGGTGACCGGCGGCTTCACCGGCGACCGCGGCGACTTCCACGGCGACGACACCTACGGCGGCCGCCCGATCCGGGTGCACTTCACCTGGTACCGCCTCGGCCCGGACGCCGCCCGCTGGGAGCAGGAGTTCTCCGCCGACGGCGGCCGCAGCTGGGAGCTCAACTGGACGATGGACCTCACCCGCACCGGAGCGGCCTTCGACGGGCTCGCCGCATGAACCACGTCGCCGTGAACCCCATCGCCGTGAACCCGATCGCCGTGAACCCGATCGTCGAACTGCGCCGGTACACCCTGCACCCCGGCGCCCGGGACACCCTGATCGAGCTCTTCGAGCGGGAGTTCGTGACCGGGCAGGAGGCCGTCGGCATCACTCTCGGCGGCCGCTTCCGCGACCTCGGCCACCCGGACCGCTTCGTCTGGCTGCGCGCCTTCCCCGACATGGCCGCGCGTCGCCGGTCCCTGGAGGCCTTCTACGGCGGACCGGTCTGGCGGGCGCACCGCGACGCGGCCAACGCCACCATGATCGACAGCGACGACGTCCTGCTGCTGCGCGGCCCCGGCTTCCTCCCGCCGCCCGGTGCCCGCGAGGTGCTCGCCACCGTCTGCCATCCCGACCCGGCCGCCTTCGAGGCCTTCGACGCGTACGCCGCCCGGCACCTCGCCCCGGAACACGCCCTGCACCGCACCGAACACGCCGAGAACGACTTCCCCGCCCTCCCCGTCCGCACCGGCGAGGACGTCCGGGTCTGGTTCGGCCCGACGGAGGAGCCGCCCCCCTGGCCCCACCAGCGCCTCCGCCTGGAACCGGTGACGGGCTGACGGCTGTCACCCTGCGGGTCGCTGTCCCCCGCTGTCCGATCCCGTCCCCGCGCAGGAAGTCGGCCCGTCCGACTTCCTGCGCGGGCCGGTGGGCCGCCGGATATCCGGTGGCACACCCGTTCGCCGACGGACAGGATCGCGCCATGCATGTGTTCCTTGAGACCGAGCGACTCGTCCTGCGTCCATTCACCGGAGCCGACGCCGACCACCTCCTCGCGCTGGACAACGATCCCGAGGTCATGCGCTTCATCAACGGCGGAGAGCCGACCGGCCGGGAGACGGTCGAGGCCAAGGTCCTCCCCCGGCTCCTCCACGACCACCCGTGCACCGGCACCCGCGGCTTCTGGGCCGCCGAGGAGAAGGCCACCGGCACCTTCCTCGGCTGGTTCGAGTTCCGCCCGCTGACCGACCACGACCCGGCCGTCGTCGAGCTCGGCTACCGGCTCAACCAGGCCTCCTGGGGCAAGGGTTACGCCACCGAGGGCTCACGGGCGCTGATCGACAAGGGCTTCACCGAGCTCGGCGTGGAACGGGTCACCGCGAACACCATGACGGTCAACTCCCGCTCCCGGCGCGTGATGGAGAAGTCCGGCCTGACGTTCCTGCGGACCTTCACCGGCGACTGGCCCGACGCGATCCCCGGCTCCGAACACGGCGAGGTCGAGTACGAGCTCACCCGCGCCGAGTGGCAGCGGCACCGCTGACGACTCCCCCGGAGCCCCTCCCGCCCGCAGCCCGCGTGGAACACCGTGCCATGCTTCCCCGGCACTGACGATCATGCTCACCACCGCCTCGGCGGAGAGGAACACCATGCGTTTCCCCTGGCGCCGACGGCCGGTCGGGCGGACGGCACGACTGCTCGACCTCGCGGGTGTCGACCCGCGTTCGGTGGACGCCGACGAGGACCTGGACGTCTGCCGGCAGGTCGCCTTCCGGGTCGCCCGGCGGGATCACGGCGGGACGGCCGAGGTCCTGGCACTGATCGAGGAACTGCTGGCGGACGAGGCCGAGTACGCGTTCGCCGTCACCTTCCTGGAGGATCTCCAGAACCTCGCCTCCCACGGCCTGGACGCGTTCCGCTCTCCCGCGGAGACCCGGCTCCTGCTCGGCCCCCGGGCCGCGGTCTGCTGGGACACCGTGGCCGCCTTCTGGGCCGAGGTCGCCGAGTGGCGGGCCGCCAACGGCAAGCCGCTGGAGCCCTCGGCGGCGATGCTCGGCGCGGAGAACGAGCAGCTGCGGCTGCTCCTGTGGACGTCGAACCGGACCCTCCCCGGCGGGGAGAAGCTCGGGATCGCGGACGTCGTCCGCTTCGAGAAGGCCGTCGGGTCGTCCCTCCCCGGGTACAGCCACATCGCGGTGGCCCTGAACCTCGCCGGGCGAATCGGACCCTGATCGCCGCTGTGCACAGGAAGTCGGCCGGTCCGACTTCCTGTGCACAGCGGTCCGGCTCACGGGCCGACGAGCTCCGCGAGCTCGTCGGCCGACTCCGGGGTCAGCCGGTAGAAGCCCTGGAGGCTGACGGAGCGTTCGAGGCGCCCGTCCACCAGGTGCTTCAACCCCCGCAGCTTTCCCCGCTGGTTGCGCCAGGTGAGCTGCCCGAGGAGCTCCCCCGGTATCCGCTGGTCGAAGCGCACGGGCGTCCCGTCCACGTGGACGGCCTCGGCCCCGCAGCCGCCCGCGCCGAGCATCCACCAGGCATCGTGCCCCGGGAAGGCCGGGTCCTGCCAGGTCGCTCGGGCGGCGCCGCAGCACTCGCCGCGCTCCCGGTCGACGATCCGCATCCGGCTGACCACGAACACCTCGCACCGGCTGACGTGCAGCGCGTACACCTCGTCCCCGGCCTTGGCCGTCGACCAGGCGGGCAGCGACTGGTGCACCCCGCTGTAGGCGACGGGCGGCCGCTCACCCACCCGGCCCCCCTTGCGGAGGAAACGGCAGGTGTCGTGGGTCCACAGGACGGTGAAGGCGTCGGGCATGGCGCCGATCCTAGGAACGGGGTCGGACAGTCCGGCCCCCTGCGCTCAGTGGTGCCAGGCCTGCCCGCCCGTGTTGTGGACGAACCGCTGCAGGACTTTCAGCGTGGTCAGGTACTCCTCGTCGGAGATGTCCGCGTGGCGCTCGGCCCACAGCTCGTCCTGGAGAGCGGCGAGCCGGTCGAAGAACTCCCGCCCCTCGGAGGTCAGTACGAGCCGGCCCCCGGGGGACTCGGCGACCCAGCCGCGCTCGACGGTCGCGTCGATCTCGGCACCGAGAGCGTCCTGCCCGGTGTCGAGGTAGTCGCGCAGTACGGCGGAGACCTCATCTCGGGTCCTCGGCTCCTCGGCCCGGGCGAGCTGGGCGAGCACCCACCACTGCGGCTGCGTGGTGCCGAACTCGGCCAGCGCCCCACGGGTGCGGTTGACGACGGCCTTGTACGCGGCCCAACTCCAGTAGCCGATGGGCTGCTTGATCAATTCGGCATCGCTGTGCGAGTACTCCACGGCCGATCCCTCCCCTTCGCGTCGATCACTTCGGCAGGACCGACGCTAGGAGGTGAAGCCGACTTGAGGTCAAGCTCCTTTTCCGGCGGTAGCAAACTTGGCACTCAGCTCCGGTGTCGCTTGAACTCGCGCAGCAGCGCCAGGAGGTTGATCACGGTACTGGCGGGAACGTTGCCCAGGTCGACGAGCACCCGGCCGTTCAGGACGGTCTCGCCCGGCTTGGCGGACGGCCAGAGGATGCCGAACTCGCGCCCCTCGGTCCGGAGTTCCACGATGAGTTCGGTGAGCTGCGGGCCGGTGAGGTGGTGGATCGCCGGATCGGCCGGGTGGATGGGGTGGAGGGCGTTCACGCGGCGCCACCGTCCTGCGACAGCTCGAACCAGACCCGCTTGCCCATCTTCTGCGGCTCGGCGCCCCACCGGTGGGTGAGGCCTTCCACCAGCTGCAACCCACGGCCGGACTCGGCGAGTTCGGTGGGCCTGCGGCGCTCGGGGAGGAGGGGGCTGAGGTCAGCCACGTCAACCCGGAGGGTGCGGGATTCGATGGAGATGACGACGGCCGGCGAGGGGGTCCGGCCGTGCCTCCAGGCGTTCACGATCAGTTCGGCAAGGGCGACTTCGGCGTCCGCGATCGCCGAGAGGCCGTACCCGGCGCGCGCCATGGCCTCGCGCAACAGCTCGCGGGATACGAGGAGGGAGGGGGAGTTGAGGTTGGGGTCACACATGGGGAGTCTCCCAAACACTACTGACGATCCGTCTGATCGACGGTATGTGCTTGGAACTGTAAGTGAATCTGCCTCAACTCTGCAACACACTCCGCACATGCCCCTACACTTTCCGTAGGCATAGATCGCGGGAAGGACCTGCCCATGGGATTCAGGACTGGCATCAGCGAGCGCCAACGCCGCTTCGGCGAGGAACTTCGCCGACTTCGAGACGCCGCAGGCCTCTCGGCGTTGGAGATCGGCGAGGCCTTGGGAGTGAAGGGTCCGAACATCAGCCACACCGAGGCCGGCAGGCTTGGCCTCAACACTGAACGTTTGAACGCCTGGTTCGACATCTGCAAGGTCACGGACCCCGAGTACCGGGCCGGCCTCATCGCCATGAGCGAGAGCTCGGGCAAGGGCTGGTGGACCGAGTTCAAGCACCACATGACGCGCAGTGCGCTCGATCTCGCCGAGTCAGAGGCTTGCGCTACCGCCCTGAACAACTACGAATCTCTCCTGATCCCGGGGCTCTTGCAGACCAAGGCCTACAGTGAGGTCATCCAGGGATACAACGAGAAGAAGGTCGAGTTCCGCTACGAGCGCCACAAGCTGCTGACCGGCACGAATGCGCCTCCCTATCGGGCCGTGATCCATGAGGCCGCCCTCCACATGATGTACGGCGGGCCGACGGTCATGAGGGATCAGCTGACCCATCTGATCGAGATGAGCAGGCTGCCGAACGTGACGATTCAGATCCTCCCGTTCGACTGCACCACATACGCTTCGAATGACACTCCGTTCCTGCTCATTCGTGGGGCTCACACCCGGCTTGACACAGTTCTGCTCGAACACCCCCATGGGTCCGACTTCATTGGAGACCCCGAGGTCGTGACAACATTTGACCGGAAGTTCGACCGGCTCAGGGGCTTGGCACTTCCTCTCCTGTCGGCTGCAACATCCGAGTCATCGCCAGCCCGGCGCGACTCACTGGGTTTGATCCAGCACATCCGTTACAAGGTCCAGGGAAGATAGCCATGCACCAGCTCAACTGGCAGAAGTCCAGCTACAGCAGCGACCAGGCGAACTGCGTCGAGATCGCTTCTGCCGGTGAGCTGATCTACCTCCGCGAGTCCGACGACCCCTCCACCATCGTCACCACCACCCGCGCCAAGCTCAACGCCTGGATCCAGGGCGCCAAGGCCGGCGAATTCGACCACTTCATCGTCTAAGCCCAGGCTCGGGGCTCAGCAGCCGCCGCAGGGCGGTCGGCGTGTGGCCGAGGTGCTGGCGCATGGTGCGGGTGAGATGGGCCTGGTCGGCATAGCCGAGCTCGGCGGCGAGGGTGCTGATGCTGGTCTCGCCGGCCTCCAGGCGGTCGAGGGCTTGGCCGATGCGGACGCGGTGGCGGTAGTGGGTCACCGAGACGCCGAGGTGGCGCGGGAAGGCCCGGCTCAGGCGGTACGGGGACACTCCGAGCGACTCGGCCAGCCCGAACAGCGTGCCCGCGGCCGGGTCCGCTTCGGTGATCGCCTCGCGGGCGGCCGCGACGAGGCTCCGGTCGCGCTCGGCTGCCGCGTCGCCCACCAAGGTCCGCCCGGCGACGGTGCGGCCGATGGCCGTCGAGAGCAGCCCCACCAGCTCCTCGGCGAGCGCGTAGTCGATGTCCTCCGACCGACCGGCGGCGAGCAGGCGCCGGTGCGCCAGGTCGAGCTTCGGGTCCGTATAGAGCGTCTGTGCGGCCGGTCCAGCCCCGTCCCCGGCCAGGGAGCGCCACAGGTGCGGCGTCACGCTGATCGACGTGCAGGTGTCGCCCCCGGCGGGGTGGGCGAAGCTCTCCTCCTCGCCGGGGACGCCCACGTAGCCGAGGGCCGTGTCGATGTCGGCGGGCGCGCCGCCAGCCGTTCTGCGGAACCTTCCACGGCGTACCAGCACCACCCGGTAGTCGGCCCGTACCTCCGGCGCGGACCAGCGGCTGTGGTCGGACCGGCAGGACACCGCGCTGATGGCGAAGCCGGGGCGGGTGGCGACAGGGTCGGCGGTGAGCACTCTTCGAACGCTACGCACCGGGTCTGACAGCCACGCAAGGATGTTCAAGACCGGGGCGGGGCTGCTGGGCGAGGCTCCTCACCGAAGCCCGTAAGGCTTCCGGTCGTTCACGATTCAGGAGTCCGCTCATGCCCGTTCTCGCACAGCTCACCACCGTGGTCGTCGACTGCGCCGACCCGGTCGCGCTCGCCGCCTTCTACCAGCACGCCACCGGCTGGGAACTCACCTACAGCGACCAGGACTTCGCCTCCCTCAGCGCGGGCAGCGCGGGGACGGGCTTGGCCTTCGTCCGCGTCGAGGGCTACCAGGCGCCGCAGTGGCCCGAGGGGAGCGGGCACCTGCACCTCGACTTCACCGTCGCCGACCTGGAGGGCGAGGTCGAGGCGCTGCTCGCCCTCGGCGCGTCCCGTCCGGAGTTCCAGCCGGGCGAGGGCCGGTGGGTCGTCCTCACCGACCCCCAGGGCCACCCCTTCTGCCTGCTCCCGGCCGCGACCGCCGCCGCGACCGCCACCGCGCCCACCGCCAACTGACCGTCCACCCAGACAAGGAGTACCCCCATGGCAACCGTGCACCGAGAGGTCCTGATCGAGGCCGACCCCGAGGGGATCTGGGCGGCGATCCACGACTGGGGCGAGGTCCATCACCGGCTCGCCCCCGCATTCGTGGTCGACACCCGGGTCGAGGGGGATGTCCGGGTGGTGACCTTCGCGGACGGCACGGTGGTGCACGAGCTGATCGTCTCCCTCGACGACGACCTCCGGCGCATCGCCTACTCGGTGGTCGGCGGCTCCATGGACGTCGCCCACCACCACGCCTCCATGCAGGTGTTCGCCGAACCCGGCGGTCGCAGCCGCTTCGTCTGGGTCACCGACGTGCAGCCGCACGGCCTGGCGGAGCCCATCGCCGCGATGGTCGACCAGGGGATCCAAGTGATCCGCCGAACCCTGGAGACCGCCGCCCCGGCTTCCTGAACACCCCGGCGCTCCGCCTACCACTGTCGAGCTGCCCCTGTCCCGGATTCCGTGACTCCGCCTCCTCCGGCTCTCTGCTGGCTACGCTGAGCGGCGATCACTTTCGATCACTATTGAGAACTCAGAGTCACCACCCTGTGCTGGGATCCAGCCGAACCGAAGGAGTCCGAAGTGTCTGACGCGTACGTCTTCGTCAAGGACAACAAGGCCGAGATCAGTCTCCCCGACGGCGCAAAGGTCGCCATCAAGGCGAAGACCAACTCGTCCTTCACCCAGAAGGTCGCGGTCACCAGCAAGGACGGTGAGGTGGACTACCTCTTCACCGGGACCGGAGAGCGCAACACCATTTCCGGGGCGGAGACCATCACCGGTCCGCGTCAGCTCGTCGCCACCTTCGAGTACAGCGAAGCCGACGGCAACTGGAAGGCGAGCAAGCTCAACAGCGGTGGCCCGTACGACATCGGCAACTACCACCTGATGGTGGTCGTCGCGGAGAACGGCGACGACGCCGACTACAACGACGCCATCCTCGAACTCAGCTGGTTCACTCCGAGGGGCTGAGCAAGCCGTCCTTGTGCGCGGGAAGTCGGACCGGCCGACTTCCCGCGCACAACTCCTACTCGGCGCTCGCCAGTTCCCGGCGGACCCGCTCCAACTGCTCGACCGTGAGCGGGTGGTCGGACAGCACCAGCGTCCACTGCCACCGGGCGTCACGCCACCGCTGGAGGTGGTGTCCAGGGTCCCTGGCCCATCCTTCGAAGTACGGCGGCTCCTCCAGGGGCTGGCGCACCAGTTGGGCCACCGTCGGCGCGCCCGGCGACGGCTCGTTGTCGAGGTCCACGACCACGTACCCGGTGTCGGGATCGCCGTCGATCGGGCTCGGGCGCCCGAGCGGGCCGGGCCAGGACGCGGGCACCGGCAGCGGCCACGTCCGGTAGTGCTCCCGGATCCGCTCCCACCGCAGCTGCTCGGCCCGGTCGGCGCTGCCGTCGTCCTCGGGCTGGACGAACCGGTCGTCCGGCAGAGCCTCGGGAAACGCGAGCTCGGACAGCTCCTCGACATAGGCCGTTCCCGGCGCGGAGGCCCGCAGCACCATCCCGGTCCGGCTGTCGACCACCAGGTCCAGCGTCACCCCCTCGGGCCCGGCCATCTCGGTCCGCACCGCCGCCCGGCCTTCATGCTCCGTCGGGCTCCCGGCCGGAAACTCCGGCAGGGCGGGAACGACCAGCCGGGCAGGGTCCGGGCCGAACCTCCACGGCCAGCCGTCGCCGGGGAAGGAGAGGCCCGGCTCCACCCACGGGGGGAAATTGGTCTCGGACACGGCGACGCGGCCACCGTACTCGTGCCGCCACAGCGACGGCGCCCGGAAGGCGAACCCCATGACCGTCTCGACGTCTTCCGCCGGAGGATGCCCAGGCCCGTTGCCCACTCGCGGCCGCACCGCCCGGTACCGCCCGGTGAGAACCCGTACGGCCGCCGCCGGCTCACTCGCCATCGCCGCCTCCTCCGCTCGCCCTGCTCAGTCGCCGCGGCCGGTGGTCGGACACAGCGTGCTGTCCGCGGCAGTCACACACACGTCCCACCCGCGGAACTTCTCGCCCTCCTGGCCGTCGTCACCGATGGCGGTCGAGCCGTCCGAGAAACGAACTTTGAGGTTCGCCATGGGGAACTTGGTGGTCTTGACCGTACTGCCGAAGGACCGGTTGATCTCCGTGCCGTTCGGGGCCTCCCCCGAGCTCGGCCCATCGGCGCCATCCGACCTCCAGGTCGAACACGTCTCGTCGACATCGTTCGGAATGTTGACCCCACACTCGTAGAAGTACGAGACGGAGAAGCCGCTCGGCCCCGACCACGGCGACGAGTTCAGCTCCAGACGCCACCGGCGCGACTCCCCGCTGTAGATGTACTCCTTGAACCCGAGCTTGACCTGCTGGATCGCATGACAGTCGGAACCCCCGCAATTCGCCTCGATGGCCCAGACATCCGCCGACTTGTAGATGTAGTTCGTCGTGGGCGCTCCCTGCCTGAGCTTCTAGCCGCGCGGCGTGTCCGTCCGGACCTTCGACGGCTGGGGGCTCAGCTGCTGCCGCGCTGCCGGTGGGAGCTGCGTGACGGGGATCCCGCCATCGGGCAGGGGTGCTTCCGCGAAGTAGCCGATCCGCTGCGGCGCATCCCCCTGCGGTGTCGCCGGCGCGGCTCCCGCCCCCAGGCCGGCGGCCGCCAGCACCCCGATCGCCGCGAAGTACCGCTTCATGGTTCCTCGGCCTCCAAGAACACGCGATGAACACGCAGAGTACCGTCACTTATACATTGCGTGCGCGCGCCTGTCCTGCGCTGCTCCGGCGTGGCCGGATCAGCAGAAGACCGCCTTGATCAGTCGCTCCAGGGCGGGCGGGAAGGTCTGGGCCGGGTCCTGGTCGGAGTCGCCGGTGGTGAGGCCCGCGGTGAGGACCCTGGCGCCGTCCGGGGTGGCGATCATCAGGGCGCCGTAGCCGCCGGGGGCGCCGCCGTTGTGGTGGACGATGGTGACGTCGCCGCTGTCCGGGCCCAACTCCTGCACGAACAGGCCGAGTCCGTAGCCGAGCATCCCGTGCGGGGTCCGCATCTGGTCCAGCAGCTCGCCGGGCAGCAACCGGCCGCCGAGCAGGGCGGCGAAGAACACCTGGAGGTCACGGGTGGTGGAGATCATGTCCCCGGAGCCGCACAGCAGCGAGAGGTTCTGCCGGGAGACGTCGACGACCTTCCACTCCTCGCCGTCCTGGTAGCGGTAGTAGCCGTGGGCGTGCGGGCCGGGTATCTCCGAGAGGCTGCCCGGCACCAGGGTGTCGTGCAGGCCGAGCGGCCGCAGGATCCGTCGCTGCATCTCCTCGGCGTAGGTGTGCCCGGTGAGCGCCTCGACCAGCAGTACGGCCAGCGTGTAGTTGGTGTTGGAGTAGCTCTGCTCCGAGCCCGGTTCGAACCGGGCCGGCTTCGTCAGCGCGAACTCGACCAGCTCGTCGGGCCGGTAGTCGTGGAGGCGGTTGTCCACCCACGCCTTGCCGATCGAGGGCAGCCCGGGCACGAACTCGCCCTTCTCGTCGAGCTCGCCGGTGCAGTTGTGGACGCCGCTGGTGTGCTGGAGCAGCATCCGTACGGTGATCCGCCCGTCCAGGCCGCCGAACCGGGGCAGGTGTTCGGCGACGGGGGCGTCCAGGTCGATCAGGCCGTCGGCAACCAGGTGCAGCACCAGGGCGGCGACGAAGGTCTTGGTGGTGCTACCGATCCAGAACTGCCCGTCGGTGGCGGGCTTCGCGCTCCCGCCGAGCTCGTGCACCCCGGCGCTGCCGGTCCACGCGCCCTTCTCGTCGTGGACCCGCAGCTGGACGCCCGCGAAGCCGGCGTCGACGAAGTCCTGGGCGGCCTTGTGGAGTTCGGGACGGTCCTGGGTGGTGGTGGTGGTGGTGGCGTTCATCGTCGTTCCTTCTCTCGCGGATCGTGGAGTGCGGTTCAGAGACTGCGGGCGGTTCAGAAGCCGTGGGCGGATCAGAGGCTGCGGGCGGTGATGTCGCCGTAGGCGGTGGTGGCGTGGATGGTCAGGCCGGGGGTGCCGTCGGCGTTCCGCAGCGCGTTGTGGATCCGGCCGTGCGCCGTTCCGGCGTCGAGGGCGGCGGAGACGCCGCGGGCGGCGCCGACCTCGATCTGCCCGTACTCGGTGCGCAGGGTGACGGCGCCCTGGACGGCCTCGGTGATCCGCAGGTCGCCCTTCTGGGTGCGGATCTCGGCGGGGCCGCCGAGTCGGCCGACGGCGATGTCGCCGGCCTGGAGGTCGAGGCGGGCACCGGCGGTCTCGTCGAGCTTGACGGTGCCCTGCGCGGCCTCGATGGTGACGTCGCCGAGGCGGCCGACGCCCCGGAACTCGGCCAGCGCGGCCGTCGCGTCGACCCGGGAGCCGGTGGGCAGTTGGACGGTGACCTCGACGGAGCCGGAGTTCCCGAGGAGGCGGTTCCCGGCCTCCGGGGCCTCGACCCGCAGCACTCCGTCGACGTAGGCGACCTCGACCCGCTCGGCGGCCTTCACGTCGCGACTCTTCCCGGCGTCGGCGGGCCGGACCTCGACCACGGTGTCGGCCCGGTCGGCGGCGATGAGCCGGATGCGGCCGGCGGGGATGTCCAGGACGGCCGAGACCGGGGCGGGGGTGGCGAACTTCTGCATCGTGCTCTCCTTCGTTCCTGCGGCGCGGGCCCGGCGGCCCGCCGCTTTCTGACAAGGGAAACGCTACGTTGCGTTCGCAGTTCAGGCAATCGCCATCCCGCGCAGCTAACCAATAGTCGCAGGTGAACGCCCATAAATCATTGCAACAACTCTGCCGGGAATGCAACGACCCCCAGCCCATTCATTGCAATGGACTGGGGGTGAACGCTATGCACAGGCGTTGCAGCGGGCAGCGGGCGCTACCGGAGCCGGTCCGCACCGGACGGAGCCGCCGCCCGCGTCGTGCGGTGACCGTGGGAGTTCAGCAGCACCGAGACGCTGTTGTCCTGGGCGTTGGTGACCGCCAGGTCGAGCCGCCCGTGGTGCCGGAACCGACCGGCCACCAGGGTGTCCGGGATGGAGCCGTCGCCGGACCCGGTCGGGTAGAACTCCGGCGCCCGGAAGGTCCCGTCGCCGTTTCCGCGCAGCAGGGCCACCGAGCTGTCGTCGGTCGCCAGCGCCAGGTCGGGGGTGCCGTGGCCGGTGAAGTCGCCCACCACGACCGAGACCGGCCCGCCGCCCGCCGGATACGCCCGCGCCGGCTGGAACGTGCCGTCCCCGTTGCCGAGCAGGACCACGGCGGAGTGCTCCCCGTCCGCGACCACCAGGTCGAACCGGCCGTTACCGCGCAGGTCTCCGGCGGCCAGCGAGTACGGGACGCCCCCGACCCGGTAGTCCGTCGGGACGCCGAGCGTGCCGTCCCCGTTGCCGGGGAAGACGGCCACCTCGCTGACGCCGTCCAGGGCGACCGCCAGGTCCAGGTGCCCGCTGCCGCCGAGGTCGGCGAGCGCGATCGAGGCCGGGTTGGAGTCGGTGCCGGTGGAGTACGTGCGCGGCGTCTGGAAGGTGCCGTCGCCGTTGCCGAGCAGCAGCGAGACGCTGCCGTCGCCGAAGTCGCCCAGGTTGGCGACGGCCAGGTCGAGCGTGCCGGTGCCCCGGAAGTCGCCGATCGCGACGGCGTCCGGGTGCGAGCCGGTGGCGAAGCGGGTGGGTGCCTGGAAGGTGCCGTCCCCGTTGCCGAGCAGCACCGAGACGCCGCTGTCGTCCTGGTCGGCGACCACCAGGTCCTGGACGCCGATGCCCCGGAGGTCGCCGACCGCGACGGAGGTCGGTCCGGGGCCCGCCGGGAAGATCCGCTGCGGGCCGAACCGGCCGTGGCCGTCGTTCAGCAGGATCGACACCGTCCCGTCGGCGGCGTTCGCCACCGCCAGGTCGGCCCGGCCGCTGCCGGTGAAGTCCCCGGTGGCCACCGCGCGCGGGTTGTGCCCCACCGGGTAGTCGGTCTTCGGGGCGAACACCCCGGCCCTCGGGGCCACCGACTCAACGGCCGACGCGCCGCCGGGCAGCGCCAGCACCGCCCCTGCCGCCACCACGACCGCCGCCGCAACAGCCTGACCGCGCCTCAGTCCACCCATTCCGCACCTCTCCCGTCCGGACGCCCGCTCGGCGCCGCTCTCGGCGCGATGGTCGCCCGACCGGGAGCGCGGTGCCGGCCCCGACACCCCGGGAGGAACCCCGGACCGCCCGAACCGGCGATCCAGGAGCCCGACCCGACGGCCTCGGCCCAGGGCCCGGCAGCCTCAGCCCAGGGCCCAGCGGCCTCAGCCCGAAGCCCGGGCCCGGGCCCGCGCCCGGAGCAGCCCGTCGGCGAGGTCGACCGCCTCCCGGACGGGGACGAGCCGGCAGTCCGCGTCGCCGATCCGCCCGGTGGTGACGCCCTCGGCCGCGGCGAGCACCTCCGCGCCGAGCTCGGCGAAGTGCAGGTCGTCCAGGTCGGGCGCCCGGAAGGACGTCCAGCCGTCCGTCGTGACGCAGCCGTACTCGCGGTGCCGTACGTCGGCCTGGCGCAGGTCGGCGAGGTGGAAGGCGGTGAAGCGGGCCATGTCGACGCCGAGCATCAGCACCCGGGCGTCCAGCTCGTACAGCCGCCCGAGCGGGGAGTCGGGGCCGAGGTGGGAGGTGAGCGGGTGCCGGGAGGTGATCTCCTCCGCCCGGGGGCCCAGGGCCGCCCAGGAGGTCTGCGGGTGGCTGCTGCGCAGGGCGCCGGGCCGGGTGCGGACGACTTCGGAGAGCGCGCCCAGGGTCGGGGAGGCCGGGGTGGTGGCCGGGTCGAAGCGCGGCATCCGCGCCCGGTGCTCCGCGATCTCGGCCGGGGTCAGCCCGGCGATCGCGGCCTGGTGGACCCGCGAGGTCGAGGAGTTCTCGGGGGTGCTGGTGAACGCCACCAACGTCCCCTCCTCCCCCAGGACTTCGAGCAGGGCGTCGACCACCCCGGCCGCACCGCCCTCGACCGGCCCGAGCGTCCGCAGCGACGCCTGGACGTGCAGCACCGTGCCCGGCCGCACGCCCAACCGGGCGAAGCCGTCGGCCAGTTCAGCAGTGGAGATCATCCGACACCCCTTCGTTCAACACCGCTTCGTTCAGGCCTCGACGTACCGGAGCCGACTCCGCTCCTCCCGCGCCTTCTCCGCGACCCGTTCCGCCGCCGCCGGCAGCGGTACGGCGAGCCACGGCGCGACGCTCTCCCCCATCCCTGCGGCGAACCGGGCCCCCAGCCCGGTCAGCGCCCCGGATCCGGTCAGCCGCTCGACGGCCTCGGCGGTGTACTGCCGCCAGAGCGCGAACTGCGCCCGCGCCCGGTCGGCGGCCTCCCCCGCCAGGCCGTCGTACGCGGCGGTGCGGGTGCCCCAGTACTCGGTGACCGCCAGGTGGGCGTACGTGCCCTGGAGCAGTCCCTCCAGCGGGCGCGGGTCGGGCCGCCAGGGGGCGAAGTACAGCCGGTCGTCGGACCGGTCGTACAGGTCGTACAGGTCCAGCACCGCGCCGAGCTTCACGTGCTGGAACTCGTGGGCGAGCAACAGCGCCAGCGTGGGCGCGGTGGCGGGCCGGGCGATGCCGACCGCGCCGTACGCCTGCCGCGCCGCCGAGCTGACGTCGCGTCCGGCGGGGCCGGGCCGCAGCGGGGTGATCGTCGTCAGCCCGGCCCGGATGCCCTCCGCGTAGTCGGGCAGGTCGCGCCCGAGCAGCTCCCAGGCTTCGCGCAACGCGCCCGTCCAGCCGAGCAGTTCGGCTTCGGGCAGCCGGTCGGCCACCGGGTGGTCGTGGCTGTCGCGCAGCGGGTCGAGGTCCTCCAGCGCGACCGTCCAGCCGCCGGCCAGCCGGATCCGTCGCAGCGGGTCGTCCAACTCCGTGAACACCGTCCCGTCGGCGGCCCGCACCTCGAAGCCGTCGGCGTGCCCGGTGACCACCGCCTCGCCGTCCGGCACCGCGATCCGCCCCAGCGTCGGCAGGTGCAGCCGGCCGCCCCGGGCGGGCACCGTGACGGCGTCCCCGCGCCCGGCCCGCACCGCGGCCGCGGCGGCCAGGGCCGCCATCGGTCCGAGGCCGACCGTGAGGTCCCCGGCGAGCCGCCGCGCGGCCCAGGCCCGGGCGTACGGGTGGGCCAGCACCGTGTCCACGGCCCCGGCCGCCGCCCCGTCGAGCTCCGACAGCAGCTCCCAGGCGGCCGCCCGGCCCTGCCCGGAGGCGTCCCAGGCGGCGGCCAGCATCGCCCGGGTGAGGGAGAGTTGGGCGGCGCCGAGGGCGGCGATGGTGTCGGCACCGCCGTATCCCCGTGCCAGCTCGTCGAGTTGGGCCGGGGTGAGTGCAGCCGGCAGCAGCGGACGGCCGCCCTGGGCGGGCACGGGTGCCGGCGCGGAGGCCGAACCTCCGTTGCCCGCAATGCCGTTGATGAGCGTCATGAGGTCACCGCAGTAGACGGAGGGGTTGTCGAAGCCATTGTCCGCCCGGTAGCGGTGGGCGTACAGTCCGCCGCCGCAGGCGCGGACCACCGGGCAGGCCCGGCAGGTCGCGCTCAGTCCGGCGAGGCCGGACTGGCGGGCGGCGATGCCGGGGTGGCGGGCGAGGTCGTCGAGGCTGTGCGCGAAAACGTTCATGCCGGTGACGGGCGCCCCGTCGTACGCGGTCTTGAGGCTGTCCGCCTGCTCGAAGGTCCCGTCCGTCTCCAGCACGGCGAGGTCCGAGGGCTCCAGCCCGAGCGACTCGGTGAGGCTGGACAGTCCGCGCACCGTCCGGTGCACGGATTCGAAGGTGCGCACGGCGAACGGCCGCGCGTCCGTTTCCCACAGCCTGTGGACAACCAGCAGCCAGTCCGCGTACGGGTCCTCCGGGCCGCCCGCGAGCCGCTTCGGCGGGTCCTCCCAGGTCGCGTGCGGAAGCAGGAAGTCGACGGCGGGGGGCCGCAGTTCGACCAGCGCCCGGTACACGGCCACCGGGTCGTTCTCGATGTCGATGGTGCACAGCAGCCCGGCGAACAGGTGCCGGAACTCGGGCTCGTTCAGCAGCCCGACCGCCCGCAGCACCTGTGGATGACTGCTCCGCCCGTCGGCGAAGCGCCGGTGCCGGTCGTTGGCGGCCCGGTCCCCGTCCAGCGAGATGCCGACCCTGAGGTCCAGCTCCGCGAACAGCTCGCAGAACGCACGGCTGAGCAGCACGCCGTTGGTGTGGATGCGCAGGTCGAGGGCACAGCCGGGCGGGAGCGCCGCCCGCAGCGCTTCGGCCGCGCGGCGCAACCGGTCCGGGCCGGCGAGCAGGGGTTCTCCCCCGTGCAGGACGACCCGGACGGCGGACAACCGGTGGGCGACCGCATGCTCACCGATCCGCTCGGCGGCCTTGGCCAGGATCCCCTCCCCGATCACCTTGGGGCGGGAGCGCCAGCTGCTGTCCGCATGCTCGTAGACGTAGCAGTGGTCGCAGGCGAGATCGCACCGGCTGTGCATCTTGACCACGAATTGCGTCAGTGGCACCGGAATTCGCGTCATCATGGGTGTGGCGGGTTCAGCTCGGCCTGGGGTCCGTTTCGGGGTTCCGGAGCGGGTCAGATCGAGGAGTTGAAGGCCGCGACCGGCACGAGGCCGGATTCCGCGCCGGGGAGGGCGCGCTGCAGCCGGGCGGCGAGTTCCTCCGCACCCAGGGCGGCGAGCTCGGCGAGGGACGGGCGATCCGGCGTCTCCTGAGTGTCAGTGAGGTTACGGGCCGGCCTGGTGCTGGTTACCGGAGTCATATTCGTTTCCTTAGGCGCGGTTAGGACCTGCCGAGTCCGGGTAGGTCACCCGGTTGCGACCAATGTAGTGCCCGCGAGGTCTCCGCGCGGCACCTTGCCTCCCCAAGTTGGTCTGCCCAGCTGGCCGACGCCGTACCACGGCGCGCGAAAGCCCGAGAATTCACCCGTTCAGCGGTCGCGCGCTTCGCCATCGCGCGCGCCGAAGCGCGTTGACCGGAGCAGGCGTTCGAGCCGCCCGGCCGATCTCCGCACGGATGCACGCCGGGGGTACGGGCGGCGCCCCGCGCGGGTGCTCCCGGCACCGTCGCACCGTCGCCCGACCGGCCGCATCCGTCCGGAGCAGCGCGCCTCAGACCCCCAGCTCCCGGACGGAACGCGCCAGCTCCTCGGTGAACTCCCGTCCGCTGGCGGTGAGTTCGCCGCACTCCAGCAGTGTCCGGGCCGCCGCCAGGGTGTGCGCCCGCCAGCAGGCGAACTCCCGTTCCGCGCGGGCCGGTTCACTCACCCCGGCGGCGACCTCGGCCGCCCAGAACGAGGCCACCCCCAGGTGCGCGTACGTCCCCTGGAGCAGCGCGCCGGCCGGGCGCCGGTCGGGCCGCCAGGGGGCGTGGTAGACCGCCGGGCCGTTCGGCCGGTGGAGCGGTACGAGGTCCAGCAGGGCGCCGAGTTGGACGTGCAGGAACTCGTGCACCAGGGCCAGCGCGAGCAGGACCGGCTCGGCCGGCAGCGAGGCCGCCACCGCCCCGTACGCCCGTCGGGCGGCGGCGCTGACCGCCTCCCCGCCGGGAGCGGGCCGCAGCGGCACCACCACGGCGACGCAGGCCGCCACGGCTTCCGCGTGTCGCCGGTGACGGTGCACCAGGACCTCCCAGGCCCTCGCCAACTGGTCCTCCCACCGGCCCAGTTCGGCAGCGGACAGCGGACCGTCCGGAGGCCGTCCGTAGTCCACCCGGCGCGGTCCGAGGTGGTCGATCACCGGCGTCCAGCGCAGCCCCTCGCACTCCAGGACGAGCGCCGGCCCGGCCCCGGCCCGCAGGAACTCGCCCAGACCGTCCAGTGGCGCCGCCCGGTCCAGCGCGAGGGCCCGCAGGCAGTCCGCCGCCCAGGCGTCCAACTCCGGTCGCAGCAGCACCTCTTCCCAGCGCGCCCGGTCGGCCCGCTGGAGTTCGCGGACCGCGCGGTAGGCCTCCCGGTAGCCCTCGTCCTGCGGCGCCGTGCGACGCAGTGCCAGCAGCAACAGCGCCCGCTTGCTCAACTGGCCGGCCCGCAGCAGCCGGACGGCCTCGGGGCCGCCCCGGGCGGCCGCGACCGCCCGGAAGGTCGCCCGGTCCAGGCCGTGCCGCGGCAACCCGGCCGCACCGCTTCCGGCCGCGCCGCTCCCCTGCTTCCCGCGCGCGCCCGGCACCCCGGTCGCCACCGCCTCGCCCGTACCCGTCACCGGTCCGTCCTCTCGTGAGGTCCCCTGGATCGCCGGGCGCCCCGCCCGGTCCGCCCGCAGTCTCCCCGCGCAACGCCGACTCAGCCGGTCCCGGCCCGTGCATGACCCGGACGGGTGAGCACGCCCATCGCCGACACCCCCGCTACCGCCGCCGCCCGGCCCCGGCCAGCTCCGCCACCCCGGCCCGCAGCCGCCCCGCGATGTGCCGGATCAGCCGGTCCAGGTCGGCGCAGTACACCGAGGGGTGCGCGAAGCCGTCCCCGGCGTAGCGGTGGGCGTAGAGCCCGCCGCCGCAGACCCGCACCAGCGGGCAGGCCGCGCACTCCGGCCCGAGCCCGGCCAGGCCCCGCTGGCGGGCCCGGAAGGCCGGGTGGGCGGCCGCCTGGGCGAAACCGTGCCGCCACACGTCCAGGCCCGTCCCGGCGGCGCCGTCGTAGGCCGCCTTGAGGCTGTCGGCCTGCTCGACGGTGCCGTCCGCCTCGACCACCACCAGGTCGACCGGTGCCAGCCCGACCGCCTCGCTGGCGGCCCGCCCGCCGAGCAGCAGGACGGACAGCTCCTCGAACAGCCGCACCCCGGTCTCCCGGTACGGCGCGTCGTACCAGCGGTCGAAGGCGGCGATCAGCCATTCCCCGTACGGCGCCGGGTCGGTGGGGCCGGGCGGGCCGGTCGGGAGGCCGCGGTGGACGCCGGGCGGTCCGCTCCGCCAGGTGGCGTGCGGCAGCAGCAGGTCGAGCCTGGGCGGGGCGAACTCCAGCAGCGCCTCGTAGGTGGCGACCGGGTCGGCGGCCAGGTCGACGACGCACAGCAGGCCGGCGAACAGCTCCCGGTGCGGCTCGGAGCCGAGCAGCCGGACCGCGGCCGCGGTGCGTTCCCAGCTGCCGGCGCCGGAGGGAAGCCGGCGGTGCCGGTCGTGGTCGGCCCGGGTGCCGTCCAGCGAGACGGCCACGCCGACCCGGTGGCGGTGCAGCACGTCGAGCAGCGCGGGCTCGTCCAGCAGCCGCAGCCCGTTGGTCTGCAGGCTGAACCGCACGCGCGGCCCGGTCTCGGTGATCTGCGCCAACTCGGCGAGCAGGGCGTCCAGGTGGGCCGCGCCGACGAGCAGCGGCTCGCCGCCGTGCAGCACCACGGAGACCTCGTCGAGCCCCTGTCCGGCCGCGTGCTCGGCGATCCTGCGGGCGGTGCGGCGGACGGTGGCGAGCTCCATCCGCCGCGGCCGGTCGCGCCAGCTCTGGTCGGCGCCCTCGTACACGTAGCAGTAGTCGCAGGCGAGGTTGCAACGGCTGTGGATCTTCAGCAGGAACTGCCGGAACGGCACCATGCGCGTGAACCTAGCACCGCCCGGTGGCATCTCCTGATCGTCCGTCACACGTGCGGGGGTTCCACGTCCGAGTCGAGCCTGGTGCCGGCCTTCACGGCGACGGTGGTCGGGTGCTCCTCCCCCAGCGTGATCCGGGCCCGCCGGATGCAGTCGGCCCGCAGTTCGGCGGCCCGCTCGGTCTCCCCGACCGCCGCCAGGGACAGCGCGAGGTTGGAGTTGATGCCGATCGAGTCGTAGTGGTCCGGGCCGAGCGCCCTGGTCATCAGCGGCTCGGCCTCCTGCTCCAGGGCGAGCGCGGCCCGGATCTCGCCGCCCAGTGCCAGGTCGTTCGCGTGGTTCATCATCGCGATCGGGATGTACAGGTGGTCCGGGCCGAGGACGGTCCGGAACTGCGCCAGCGTGCGCCCGGACAGTTCCCGGGCTTCCGCGATCCGGCCGGCCAGCCGCAGGTAGACCGAGAGGTTGTTGGCGCCGGCCAGCGTGACCGGGTGGTTCTCGCCCAGGTAGTCGCGGTACCGGGCGAGGGCCCGTTCGGCCAGCGGGATCGCCCGTTCGGTGTCGCCGAGCGCGTTGAGGTCGCTGGCCAGGTTGGTGGCGGCCGCCAGGGTGTCTGGGTGTTCGGCGCCGTTGATGTCCAGGTAGCGCTGGTAGATGTCCTCGTCGATCTCCAGGGCCTCGTGGTAGCGCCCGGCCCGGCGCAGCGCGACGGCGAGGTTCTTGCGGGCCCGCAGGGTGTCGGTGTGGCTGTCGCCGATGGTCTGCTGGTAGATCCGCACGGTCTCCTCCAGCAGGTCCAGCGCCTCCCGCAGCCGCCCGGTCTCGCGCAGGTCGCGGGCGTAGTTGGAGGCGGAGGAGAGGGCGTAGAGGCTGTGCGCGCCGAGGGCGTCGCGCTGCTGGAGGTAGTTGCTGCGGTGCCGCTCCAGGGCGGCGTAGCGGTCCCCGGCCAGGTAGTCGGAGACGGCCAGGTTGTTGGTGATCATCAGGGTGCGCGGGTGGTCGGGCCCGAGGGTGCGCCGGGCCGCGTCCAGGGTCCTGCGGTCGAGCGCCCTGGCCTCGTCGTAGCGGCCGAGGAAGCGCAGGTCGGCGCCGAGGCTGTTGGCGACGGCGAGGGTGTGGGAGTGCTCCGGGCCCAGGGTCGCGGTGAACCTCTCCAGGATGTCCCGGTCCATCTCGTAGGCCTCCTGGAGGGCCCCCTGGGAGCGGCGGATGTTGCTCAGCTGGGTGCGCAGCATGAGCGTCTGGGCGTCGTTGTCGACGTCGAAGTCGGCACCGCCGTAGGCGTCCGCGCGCCAGTGCTCCAGGGCCCGTTCGGCGAGTTCCCGGCCGGACTCGTGCAGGCTGCGCTTCCACTGGTAGCGGACCGAGTCGATGATCCACTGCCGGACGTCCTCGTCGCCGCTGTCGACGGCGCCGGACGGCCAGAGGTGGGGCAGGAGCTCGGCGTACTCGGCCCAGTTGGCGGGGATGTCCGGGTCGCCGGGGTTGGCGGTGGCCAGGGCCGCGTGCACGACGCCGCGCAGTGCGGCCTGCCGCTCCTCCTCGACCTGGTCCCGGAGCACGGCCTGGACCAGCCGGTGGACGGTGATCGTCTCGCTGCCCTGGTCGGTGCGGGCCAGCCCGAACCGGTTGATGGCGCGCAGGAACTCGCCGATCGCGAGCTTGTCGCGCGGGGCGCGCGGGGACAGCCGCAGGGCGCGGGTGACGGCCCGGCTGTAGAGCAGCCGCATCGGGATGGCGTCGGGGCCGAAGAAGGCGCAGAGTTCCAGTATCTGGGCGGCCGGGGCGTTCATCCGGCGCAGTTCCTCGACCGAGATGCGCCAGGTCGCGGCGGCGGAGTGGGGGTACTCGGCGGGGCGCAGCCGGGTGCGTTCGAGCATCTCGGTGAGCTCGTCGTCGAGCAGTTCGAGGTAGGTGGCGATCGGCATCGACGTCTCCTGGAGCCAGACGGCGGCCTGGCCGACGGCGAGCGGGAGGTCCCCGAGGCGGTGCGCGACCTGGTCGGCGTCCTCCGGGGAGAGGCCGCCGTTGAAGCGGCGCAGCAGTCGGATGCTCTCCTCGCGCAGGAAGACGTCGACCTCGACCAGGCCGGCGTGCCGGGCCCAGCCCTGGTTGCGCGAGGTGATCAGCACGTGCCCGCCGGAGGAGCCGCCGGGCTGCCAGGGGGCGAGTTCCTCGGGGGTGCCGGCGTTGTCGAAGACCAGCAGCCAGCGGCGGTACGGGTGGCCGCGGCGCAGCGCGTCCAGGACGGCGGCGGCGGTGTGGGCGACGTCGTCGCTGGTGGGCACGCCGAGCCGGGGGGCGAGTTCGGCGAGCTTCTGCGGGATGTTGGCGGGCTCCTCGGCGGGCACCCACCAGATGACGTCGTAGGCGGACTTGAAGCGGTGCGCGTACTCGGCCGCGATCTGGGACTTGCCCGCACCGCCGAAGCCGTAGAGCACCTGGCTGAGGACGGCGGCGGGGCCGCCGGTGAAGCGGTTGCGGAGCAGTTCGAGCAGTTTGCCGCGGCCGATGAAGGCGGCGTTGCGCGAGGGCGCGTCCTGGACCTGCGGGGCGGTGCCGGGGAAGCGGGCGGGGGCGATGAACTCGCCGCTGTCGGTGTCGAACTGGCGGTTGCTGCCGGGCGGCGGGCCGAGTTCGCCGTACAGCTGGGCCTCGGCGCCGGTCGCCGAGGAACGGACCAGGTCGGGCACCGCCTGGCCGATGAACGGCCGGGGCACCGGCTCGTCCGAGTCCTGCAGCCGCAGGGCGACCAACGCCGAGGTGCCGGAGGGGAGTTCGCGCCCCTGGAGGAGCTGCCAGACCTCACCGGCCCGGGGCAGCGCGGTGTACTCGGGCGAGAGCAGCGCGAGCAGCCGGCCCTGGCCGTCGAGCGGTCCGGTGACCTCCGGCGGCCGCTGGCCGGTGTACGGTTCGGCGGCGTTGTGCAGGGAGGTCTGGTAGCCGAAGCGGGTGAGGGTGCCGGCCGCCCATTCGGCCCACATCCGGTCCTCGGGCGCGTAGCTGACGTAGACCTGGCGGGGCACCGCCCGGGCGGAGCGCAGGTAGGCGCCGTACAGCCGGCGGCGGGCCTCGGAGCCGAGCGGGCGCAGCGAGCGGACCCGGCCGTCGGTGATCCATTCGGCCAGCCGCTCGAAGGCGTTGAGCAGGCTGCGCGCCTCCTGCGGCCGGTCGGCGACGGTGGCGGGCACCTCCTCGTAGGCGTAGAACGGCTTGTACGGCACTTCGACGTCGGCCCAGTAGGCGGCCCGGCGGTCGCCGGGCAGCCAGCGGCCGAGGTAGGGGGCGAAGGCCTCGCGGGCGAAGTCCCGGCCGGCTTCGAGGCGTTCCTGTTCGGCGTCCTCGACCCGCATCGGCACCGGCAGGACCCGGATGGCCCGTTCCTCGGCCTCGGCGATGGCCTTGGCGGCGTCGACGCCGCCGCGGATGTTCTGGGCGCTGAACGTGAAGCAGTCGACCACGGTGTCGGGCATCAGGACGGTGCAGATGCCGGAGGTGTCGCTGACCCCGGTGCGGCTGTCGATGAGCACGTAGTCGTAGTTCCGGGCCCAGCGTTCGCGCAGTTCGCGCAGGAACTCGCCGCCGCGGATGTCCCGGCCGTGGTAGAAGCTGCGCCAGTTGAAGCTGGTGACGGCGGCCGCGTAGGCGGCGTTCTGCCGGCCCGCCGGGAGGAAGTCGAGCCGCCCGCCGGCCGGCAGGTCGAGGGCGAGGCCGCAGATGTAGCCGTCCAGCCGCCCGGGTTCGTCCAGCCAGGCGGCCGGGGACCGGCCGGTGGGGCCGGCGGCGGAGGGCAGCGCCTGCTTGACGTATCCGCGCAGGAGGTCGATCAGGCCGTCGGTGGAGTGGAGTTCGGGGTCGACCAGCAGCGGGTGGTAGTAGCGGTGGAGGCCGGGCGCCTCCAGGTCCCAGTCGACCACCAGGACGCGCAGGCCCCGGCTGGCGAGGATCCAGCCGACGTTGGCGAGCGCCATGGTCCGGCCGGTGCCGCCCTTGAAGGAGTAGAACGTGACGACGGATCCCGGTCCGCCGCGTCCGGGCTCCGTGCCGGGCTCGATGCTCATCGTCCGTCTCCCCTCAGCGGGACTGAGCCGTCGTGGCTGCCCGGGCGCTGGCCGGGCAGGTCCTTCGGTGGCGGTTCGGGTTCCCGGCGCGCGGACGGGCTCCGCGGCGGACCGGAGGGGCCGGGCGGACCGGCCGGAATGGCGAGGCCCGGCATGTCCGGGCCGCCGCCCGGGCCGAAGCCGAAGGCGTCGCCGCCATCGTCCCCCCAATCCAAGTTGTCGTCCATGAGCTTGTTCTGAGCAACCGTCACCATGATGGCGAGGTCGCTGTCGAAGCTCTCCTGGCTCACTTTGACCCGGAACAAGTGCTCCGGGTCGCGCCGGCGCAACCAGTTGCGTCGGAAGACGGCGCGCACGCCGGTCCACGGCGGTTCGCGCTCCCCGTCCGGGTCGCTGCCGCCGATCGGCACGACCACGCCGGTGACCGGGTGGTTCTGGTCGTCGTACTCGCGCAGGGCGGAGCGGTAGCGCTCGGCCTCGGCCGCCCACGGGTCCACCAGCAGGACGCTGACCTGGCTGTCCTCCCGGGCCTGGTCGAGCTTCTCGCCGAGTCCGGCGCCTATCTCCTCCAGCGTGGTGATGTGCCCGGCGTTGGTGATCACCTGCTGGGCGCGCGAGGCCAGCGAGGGCTGGGCGGGCGGGTAGAACGGCGTCCAGTTCCACGGCCTGGCCCCGTACCAGCCGCCCGAGCGGGAGCCGCCCTCGGCGGCGGCCTCCGAGGCCCGGCCGGCCGCGATGAACAGCCGGACCATGCCGGGTTCGGCGGCGGGCGCCGGCGCGGCCGGCCCGGGGAAGTAGCCGCGGACGGCCTCCAGGTCGAACTCGGGGAGTTCGGCGAGCCGCCGGACGGCGGCGTCCCGGACCCGTCCGGCGACGACCCGGACGACCTGCCGGTAGGCGTCCTGCTGGGCGGTGCGCAGCAGGGCGCGCAGGCCGTGCCGGGCGTAGGCCTCGCCCATGTCCGGCTGGGCCCACTGGATCCTGGTGACCTCGGTGACGAGGTCCCCGGGCGCGACCGGCTCCCAGAGCACCGGGATCAGCGCCGAGACCAGTTCCGCGGTCTCCTCGTGGTGGCGCCGGACCCTGCCGCGGAAGGCCGTCCACTCCTTGCCGCAGTAGAGGCTGGCGAAGTAGGCCGGGGAGTAGAGCGCGACCATGGTCCGGCTGCGGCCGAGCATCAGCGCGAGCTTCTCGGCCCATTCGTCGCCCAGCCGGAGCCGTTCGGTGTCCCGGAAGGCGAGTTCGTCGGCCTGCACGGCGGGCCCGAGGATGCGCCCGAGTTCGTCCCTCAGGTCGTTGAAGAACTGGTCGACGAAGGCGTCCCCCGCCTCGAAGTCCCGACGCGCGTAGCTGAAGAAGAAGTACGGGCGCTGCTGCTGTTCCCGTTCACTCACCTGTTCCCCCCGACCCTGACGGTGCCGTGACGGCGCTGGTTCTTTACCCAGCATGTCGCCAACCGCACCCACTGGTGCAAGAGTTGGCGAATTCATTCGCCAACGGGGGTTTAACCGGCGGTCAGCGGCGGGGTCAGCGGAGCTCGAGTGCCGACTGGAACGCGGCGAGCGGCTCGGCCCCGGGGGTCAGGGCGTCCGCCACGACCCTGCGCAGCAGGTCGCCGAGGACGGTGTCGGGCAGGGCGTCGAGTTCGTCGAGCGGCAGGGCGGCGACGTCGACCAGGTCGGAGTCGAGGCCAGCGACGGTTTCCGCACCGGTGACGCCCATCAGTCCCTTAGTCCTCACTACGATGCACGCAGGCACGACCCGATCACGCAGGCGCAGCGGGCCGGCGGCCGAAAAATCCTCGACCCCGGTCCGTGACGCGCACATTCTACACAAAACGGTGACGGTTCATCAGATCCGGTCGCCCGCCGCGCCCGGACGCACCACCCGGACGCACGGCACCCCCGTGACCGCCCCCGCCCGCGGCGGTCACGGGCAGAGGCGCTCCACCCGCCAGCCGCCGGGGGCCGTCGGGTCGGCGAGGTAGCGGAGGCGGTCGTGCAGCCGGTTCTCTCGCCCCTGCCAGAACTCGACCGCCTCCGGGACGACCCGGTAGCCGCCCCAGAACGGCGGGACGGGGACGCCCTCGCCCTCGGGGTAGCGGCGCTCCAGGTCGGCGTAGCGCTGTTCGAGGACGGCGCGGCTCTCGACCGGGCTGGACTGTTCGCTGGCCCAGGCGCCGAGTTGGGAGCCGTGCGGGCGGGTGCGGAAGTAGGCGGCGGTCTCGTCCCGGCCGACCTTCTCCACCGGGCCCTGGACGATCACCTGGCGGCCCAGCACGATCCACGGGAACAGCAGCGCGGCGTACGGGTTGGCGGCGAGCTCGGAGCCCTTGCGGGAGCCGTAGTTGGTGAAGAACACGAAGCCGCGGACGTCGAAGCCCTTGAGCAGGACGGTGCGCGAGCTGGGCCGGCCCCGCTCGTCGGCGGTGGAGAGCACCATGGCGTTGGGTTCCGCCACCCCGGCGTCGTCCGCCTCGTGGAACCAGCGGGCGAACTGCCCGACCGGCTCGGGCGCGAGCTGGTCCTCGGCCAGGCCCTCGTGGACGTAGTGCTTGCGCATCACGGTGGGGTCCGGACCGGGGCGGGGCTCGTCGGCCGGGGTCCGGGTGGCGGGGCTCAGGGGCGTCGACTGGGCGCGTTCCGGGGTCTGCACGCCAACATCATCCCGTACGACAAGCAACCGGCACCGCTACCTCCGGACAAACCCCGGTCGGAGATATGGTGACTCGCCACCGCTTGACTGCCCGCCGTACGGGGAATTGTCCGGAACTTGACGTTTGGTTCCGGGAGTCCCCCGGGCACGACCGACCCTCGACGGGGAAGTCAAGTGGTCCCACGGGAAACATCACCGCGGTGGTGTATGGCGCAATGCACCCCGTGCCTGTCACTCTGGCACCGAGTGCCAACCACGATTCGGTCACTGGAGCGCCGCCCCACCACGGCGGAGCACCGATCGCAGAACTGAAGGAGCCGTCGCATGTCCGATTTCGTACCCGGGCTTGAGGGAGTCGTCGCGTTCGAGAGCGAGATCGCCGAACCCGACCGCGAGGGCGGCGCCCTGCGGTACCGCGGTGTCGACATCGACGACCTGGTCGGCCACGTCTCCTTCGGCCACGTCTGGGGCCTGCTGGTGGACGGCAAGTTCAACCCCGGCCTGCCGGCCGCCGAGCCCTTCCCGATCCCCGTGCACTCCGGTGACATCCGGGTCGACGTCCAGTCCGCGCTCGCCATGCTCGCCCCGGTCTGGGGCCTCAAGCCGCTCCTCGACATCTCCGCCGAGCGGGCCCGCGACGACCTCGCCCGGGCCGCCGTGATGGCGCTGTCCTACGTCGCCCAGTCCGCCCGCGGCCAGGGCCTGCCGATGGTCCCGCAGAGCGAGATCGACAAGGCCGAGACGGTCGTCGAGCGCTTCATGATCCGCTGGCGGGGCGAGCCGGACCCGAAGCACGTCAAGGCCGTCGACGCCTACTGGACCTCGGCCGCCGAGCACGGCATGAACGCCTCCACCTTCACCGCCCGGGTCATCGCCTCCACCGGCGCCGACGTCGCGGCCGCGCTCTCCGGCGCGGTCGGCGCGATGTCCGGCCCGCTGCACGGCGGCGCCCCGTCCCGCGTGCTCGGCATGATCGAGGAGATCGAGCGCACCGGTGACGCGACCACCTGGGTCAAGAACGCGCTGGACAAGGGCGAGCGCCTGATGGGCTTCGGCCACCGCGTCTACCGCGCCGAGGACCCGCGCGCCCGCGTGCTGCGCCGCACCGCCAAGGAGCTCGGCGCGCCGCGCTTCGAGGTCGCCGAGGCGCTGGAGAAGGCCGCGCTGGAGGAGCTGCACAACCGCCGCCCCGACCGCGTGCTGGCCACCAACGTCGAGTTCTGGGCCGCGATCATGCTGGACTTCGCCGAGGTCCCCGCGCACATGTTCACCTCGATGTTCACCTGTGCGCGCACCGCCGGCTGGTCGGCGCACATCCTGGAGCAGAAGCGCACCGGTCGCCTCGTGCGCCCCTCCGCGCGCTACATCGGCCCCGGCCCGCGCCGCCCCGAGGAGATCGAGGGCTGGGACGCCATCGCGCACTGACCCCGCGCCCGCACACCCGAACAAACGTCTCTGACCAGCGGGTCCGGCTCCGTCCGGGCCCGCTGTCGGCGTCCCCCGAGCAACGGAGATCACAGTCTCAGCGGGCGGACGACCGTATCCCGGGCGAGTCCCGCGCCGGTAGGCTGCGCGCGTGGCTCAGATCCAGATCCCCGCTGACATCAAGCCCGCAGACGGCCGTTTCGGCTGCGGACCGTCCAAGGTGCGCCCCGAGGCCCTGAGTGCCCTCGCCGCCACCCAGACCTCCCTGCTCGGCACCTCGCACCGCCAGGCCCCGGTGAAGAACCTGGTCAAGCGCGTGCGCGAGGGCGTGAGCAGCCTGTTCTCGCTGCCGGAGGGCTACGAAGTCGTCCTCGGCAACGGCGGCTCCACCGCCTTCTGGGACATCGCCGCCTTCGGCCTGGTGCGGGAGAAGTCCCAGCACCTGGACTTCGGCGAGTTCTCCTCGAAGTTCGCCTCCTCGGTCAAGGCCGCCCCGTGGCTGGCCGAGCCGACGGTGATCAAGACCGCCCCGGGCACCCACCCGCTGCCGGTCGCCGAGGCCGGCGTGGACGTCTACGGCCTCACCCACAACGAGACCTCGACCGGCGTCGCGATGCCGATTCGGCGTCCGGCGGGCGCGGACGAGGGCTCGCTGGTGCTGGTGGACGCCACCTCGGGCGCCGGCGGCCTGCCGGTGGACATCACCGAGACCGACGTCTACTACTTCGCCCCGCAGAAGTCCTTCGCCTCCGAGGGCGGCCTGTGGCTGGCCACCTTCTCCCCGGCCGCCCTGGAGCGCGCCGCCGAGATCGCCGGCTCCGGCCGTTACATCCCGCCGTTCTTCTCGCTGCCGACGGCCATCGACAACTCGTCGAAGGACCAGACGTACAACACCCCGTCGCTCGCCACCCTGTTCCTGCTGGCCGACCAGCTGGAGTGGATCAACGGCAACGGCGGGCTGGACTGGGCCGTCGCCCGTACGGCTGATTCCTCGTCCAGGCTGTACGCCTGGGCCGAGAAGTCCTCCTTCGCGAACCCGTTCGTGGCGAACCCGGCCGAGCGCTCCCAGGTGGTCGGCACCATCGACTTCGACGAGTCGGTGGACGCCGCCGCGGTCGCGAAGGCACTGCGTGCCAACGGCATCGTGGACACCGAGCCGTACCGCAAGCTCGGCCGCAACCAGCTGCGCGTCGCGATGTTCCCGGCGATCGACCCGGCGGACGTCGAGGCGCTCACCCACTGCATCGACCACGTGGTCGAGCAGCTGGCCGGCTGAGCCGCCCCGAGGACACGGCTGAGGGCCACCGCCTGCGGGCGGTGGCCCTCTCGCCTTTCCGGGGCCGCTCGGACCGCTCGGACCGTTCAGGCCGCTCGGACCGCTCGGACCGCTCGGGCCGTTCGGGCCCGGGCTACTTACCGGACAGCGAGCTGATCAGCACGACGGCCAGCAGCAGCAGCAGGGTGCCGGAGACGATGCGCATTCGAGTCTTGGGATCCACGGTCAATGAGCGTACCTGCGGCTCGCACCCTCGCGAATCCGAGGCCCTGTTCAGCCCGCCCCTCGGCCCCCTCGGCCCCCTCAGCCCCGGTCGGCCAGCGCCCAGGAGCGCAGCGACTCGTAGTGGGCGAACCCACCGGCCAGGTCGCTCCTCATCAGGTGCAGCTCGGCGGCCTCCCACTCCGGCCCCCGGTAGTCCGCCAGCGCCGCCGCCAGCCCCTCCAGCTCGGCCGCCGCGACCCGCTGGACGGCCCGCCGGTGGCCGCGCGAGGAGCCGGCCCGGGCCAGGGTGAGGTGGGGGTGGAAGGCGAAGGCGTCGGCCTCCCCGGTGAACTCGGCGGTGGCCCCGGCCACGGCCTCCGCGAGCCCGCGCAGCGCCCGGGTCCGCCCCTCGACCCCGGCCCAGAGCACCCGGTCGCCGAACCGGCCGGCGCCGGCGATCCGCAGCGGGTGGGCCGGGTGCACCCCGGCGACGGCCGCCAGGGCGGTCTCCAGCTCCGGCAGCCGCTCGGCCGGCACCTGGCCGAGGAAGGCCAGGGTCAGGTGCCGGCCCTCGACGGCGGTCCAGCGCAGCCGGTCCGCCCCGGGCAGCCCGTGCAGCGGCGCGACCGCGTCGGAGAGCCTCTGGAGTGCCTCGACGGGCGGCAGGACCGCGACGAACAGTCTCATGATCCAAGCTTCCCTCGTCCGGCCGTCCGGTGTAGAACGGTTTTCCATGAAGATCCGCAACGGGGGGCCCGCGGACGTCCCCGACATCCTGTCCCTGCTCGACGGCGCCGTCTCCTGGCTGGCCGCCGGGGAACGCACCGGCCAGTGGGGCGACCGGCCGTTCAGCACCGACCAGGCCCGGGTCGACCAGGTCGCCTCGTACACCGGGGAGTCGTTCCTGGTCCGCATCGCGGTGGACGACGAGGGCCGCACGATCGGCTGCTGCGTGCTGGCCGAACAGCGGGGCAAGTTCGTCCCGGTCTCGGAGGAGCCCGAGCTGTTCGTCCGCCTGCTGGTCACCGACCGCAGCCTCAAGGGTTCCGGCATCGGCGCGGCGCTGATCGCCGACGCGGTCGAGGAGACCCGCCGGCGCGGCCTCGGCCTGCTGCGGGTGGACTGCTACGCGGGCGACGACCGCAAGCTGGTCGGCCAGTACCGGGCGCTCGGCTTCACCGAGACCGCGGGCTTCGAGGTGGAGCAGCCGACCGGCGTCTGGCTCGGCCAGGTACTGGAGATCCGGCTCTGAATCCGACCTGACACGACGTCAGGACGCCCGGGGATCGAGCCCCGAGGCGTCCTGACGGGCCGTCAGCAGGCTGCGGCCAGCTCCGACTTGCGGGCCGGGACGTGCCGCGGCACGACGGCCACCACGCGCCCGCCACGACCGGGGTGCAGGTCGAACCGCACCCGCAGGTCCGCGCTGCGGGCCAGCACCAGACCGACCGCGCCGGCCGCCAGCGCGGACACCACGCCGCAGGCCAGCAGGCCCAGCCGGGGACCGTACGAGGCCGTGACCCAGCCGACGACCGGGGCGCCGATCGGCGTGCCGCCGGTGAAGACCAGCACCAGCAGGCCCATCACCCGGCCGCGCATCTCGGGGTCGGTGGACAGCTGCAGCATGGAGTTGACCGAGGTGTTGAAGCTCAGCCCGAACACCCCGATCAGCGTCAGCAGCAGCGCGAAGGTCCAGTAGTCGGGCGCGAGGGCCGCGACCACCTCCAGGACGCCGAAGGCCAGGGCCGCGCCGACCAGCCGACGTAGCCGGGGCGCGCCCCGGCGGGCGGCGAGCAGCGCGCCGGCCAGCGAGCCGACGGCCATCATGGTGTTCAGCAGGCCGTACTGGCCGGCGCCGACCTTGAAGGTGTCGTGGGCGAATCCGGCGAGCAGCGTCGGGAAGTTGAACCCGAAGGTGCCGATGAAGCCGGCCAGCACCATCGGCCAGAGCAGCTCGGGCCGCTCCTTCACGTAGCGCAGGCCCTCGCGCAGCTGGCCCTTCTCCCGGGCGATCGGCTCGGTCGGGCGCAGTTCGGACTCGCGCATCGCGAGCAGTCCGCCGATCACGGCGGCGAAGGACAGCGCGTTGACGGCGAACGCCCAGCCGCTGCCGACCGCGGCGATCAGCAGGCCCGCGACGGCGGGGCCGACCAGCCGGGCGGTCTGGAAGTTGGCGGCGTTCAGGCTGACGGCGTTGGCCAGGTCCTTGGGGCCGACCATCTCGGACACGAAGGCCTGCCGGGTCGGGTTGTCGACCACGGTGACCAGGCCGAGCAGCAGGGCGAAGGCGTACACGTAGTACGGCGTCACCACGCCGCCGACGGTCAGCACGGCCAGGCCGGCGGCGAGCAGGCCCATCGCGCCCTGGGTGCAGATCAGCAGCCGGCGCTTGGGCATCCGGTCGGCGAGCACGCCGCCGAACAGGCCGAGCAGCAGCATCGGCAGGAACTGCATGGCGGTGGTGATGCCGACCGCGAGCGGGCTGCCGGTGAGGCTCAGGACCAGCCAGTCCTGGGCGATCCGCTGCATCCAGGTGCCGGTGTTGGACACCACCTGACCGGCGAAGTAGTAGCGGTAGTTGCGAACGCGCAGGGAGGAGAACATCCCCCCGGGCCTGGTGAAACGGGCTCCTGTGGGAGATGCGGCCGGGTGGGTCCGGCGCTGAGCGGCGGGGTGCGCCGCGGTGCGTTCGTCGGGGTCGTCGTCGCCGCTGCCGGGCAGCCCGCTGGGGGCGGGGGCCTGGGCGTCGGCGGCCGCGGTGCGGTCCGCGGCGGGGTCGTTGGTCGGGTCGTCGGTACGGGCGGCGGCGCTGGCTGCGGCCGGCGGTGTCACGGTGGTCTCCCCTCGCGGCGCGACGGCCCTGGCGGGGGCCGTCGCGCTCCTGGTAACGGTGGTCGGTCCTGCGGTGATGCGGGCTCCTTCTCCTCCCGGCGGCCGGCCGGGGTCGGTGTGCCTCGATCTGTACGAGTTACAGGTGGGCGAGCTTGTAGAGCACGGGCGCGGCCTCCCTGAGGACGGCCCATTCCTCGTCGTCGAGCCCTTGGGCGAGCTCGGCGAGCCAGACGTTTCGGCGCCGACGACTCTCCGCGAGGATCGTCTCGGCCTGCTCGGTGCTGCTGACGACCACCTGGCGGCGGTCCTCGGGGTGCGGCTCGCGCCGCACCAGCCCCTTCTCCTCCAGCATCGCGACGATCCTGGTCATCGAAGGAGGCTGCACGTGCTCCTTCCGGGCGAGCTCACCCGGCGTCGCCTTCCCGCACCGGGCGAGGGTGCCCAGCACTCCCATCTCGGTGGGACTCAGCGACTCCTCCACCCGTTGGTGTTTGAGTCGTCGGGAGAGGCGCATCGTGGACGACCGCAGCTGTGAGATCGCTGCGAGGTCCGGCTCGGACATCTCGGGCATCTCTTTAGCTTACGTCATTACTCTCGCTAAGGAAAAACGGGTTCCCACCGCGCCGGAGGATCGGCCCGGTGCCATATTGGTGAGGGGTGATCGTTCCCGCCTCCCGGAAGGGCCGACCAGACATGTCCGACCTCGCCTCCGAGCAACCCGCGCAATCCGCACAGTCCGTGCGGCCGGCGCAGTCCGAGCGATCGGCGCAGTCCGAGCAGTCCGCGCCGGACGACTCCGGCTTCGCCCGGCTCGCCATGGTCACCATCGACTGCGCCGACCCGGTCGCGCTGGCCTCGTTCTACGGCGAGCTGCTGGGCTGGGAGACCCGTCACGTGGACGAGCGCTTCGCGATCCTGGACAACCCGGAAGGCGGCAGCCCGCTGGGCTTCGGCCGGGTGACGGGCTACCGCCCGGAGCCGTGGACCGAGCCGGACGGCAGCAAGCACTTCCACCTGGACTTCTACGTGGACGACCTGGAGGAGTCCACCGCGAAGGCCCTCGCGCTCGGCGCGACCGAGCCGAGCTACCAGCACGGCCGCACGCTCAAGGTGCTGATCGACCCGGCCGGGCACCCGTTCGGGCTGGCCCCGCTGGAGTAACGCACCAAGCCGCCCGGAGGCCGTGCGCAGGCGATGTCAGGGCTTGGTGCCGAGATCTTGCAGACCGCGTAAAGGTCGTTCCTGACCTGGGACTTCACGAAAAGCGCGAACCTTGTGCGACCACCGGGCAGTGGTTACTGTCCCGGGTTGTCAGGGGCATCACCACGCCAGGTCTCCCCTCGGCGGAGCCCCCTCCGTGCCCGTCTGCGCGCGCGTCCCACCCGTTCCCGGTCCCCCGCCGGCCACCTCCGCCCGAACCCTGGCGCCCTCAACCCCTCGTCCAGGGAGCTCAATTGGGTGAGATCCATCATGCCGACCACGGCTGGGTGACACCGGCGGTCTCGTACTTCGTCGCCTGCCTCGGGGCCTTCGTCGCCCTGCGCAGCGCCCGCTGGGCACTGGTCTCGACGGGCCGCAGCCGCGTCGTCTGGCTGCTCTTCGCCTCGACCTCGCTCGGCGCCGGCATCTGGTCCATGCACTTCATCGCAATGCTCGGCTTCTCCGTCACCGGCGCCGAGATCACCTACCAGCCGGGGCTCACCGTGCTCAGCCTGCTGGTCGCCGTCGCGGTGGTCGGCATCGGGCTGTTCACCGTCGGGTACTGGCGGGGCCACCCCGTGCTGTCCCTGCTGGTCGGCGGGCTGACCACCGGGCTCGGGGTCGCCGCGATGCACTACCTGGGCATGGCCGCGATGGTGCTGCCCGGCCGGCTCGGCTACGACCACGTCACCGTCGGGCTCTCGATCGGCATCGCGGTGTTCGCCGCCACGGCCGCGCTCTGGGCCGCGCTGAACATCCGCGGCACCCTCGCGGTGCTGGCGGCGGCGCCGGTGATGGGCGTGGCGGTCTGCGCGATGCACTACACCGGCATGGCGGCGCTCTCGGTCCGCCTCGACGCCTCGCAGTCGACCCAGGACGGGGTGATGGCGCTGCAGTTCATCTTCCCGCTCGGGGTCGGGCTCGGCTGCTACGTGTTCTTCGGCTCGCTGGCCTTCGCCGTCTCCCCGAGCAAGCCCAGCACCCAGCCGCTGCTGGTCGGCCCGGCCGCCCCGCTGCCCCCGCGGACGCCCCGCGTCCCGCCGCAGCGGCAGCCGCTGAGCCGGACGGCCAGCGGCCGCCGCTGAGCCGCACCGCTGCCCGGCGCTGAGCCGGGCGGCCCCACGAACGGACGTCCGGCCGGGTCCCCCACCCCGGCCGGACGTCACCGCCTCACCGCCACGCCGGACGTCACCACCCCACCGCCGCACCGGAGTTCAGGGCCGGCCGAGCAGCCCCGTCAGGTGCTCCGGCGTGGCCGCCGGGCAGGCCTTGCGCACGAAGTCCCGCCGCAGCGCGTGGTACGGCTCGCCCGCCCGGTAGAAGTTGCCGTGCATCCGGCGCAGTTCCTCCGCCCGGTACGCGGCCAGCGGCTCGGCCTCCTCGTCCTCGGCGCGGCGGCGCTTCTTGTCCACCAGCCGCCCGGTGAGCTCCGGCGAGCCGGCCAGCCGGGCGGCCTCCCGGGCCGTCCAGCGGCGGAACTCC
Source organism: Kitasatospora sp. NPDC059827 (assembly GCF_042731675.1). NCBI lineage: Bacteria > Bacillati > Actinomycetota > Actinomycetes > Kitasatosporales > Streptomycetaceae > Kitasatospora > Kitasatospora sp. NPDC059827. Next base: position 80,894 of record NZ_JBHWIV010000016.1, read on the forward strand.
GCCGCGTCCCCGCCGGCCGTGCGGTCCACCAGGCCGATCCGGCGCGCGTGCGCGGCCCCGACCGGCAGTGCCTCGGTGGTGAGCCGCTCGGCCTGCTCGGCGCCGACCCGGGCGGGCAGGGTGTACGTCCAGTACTCGGAGCCGTACAGGCCCATCAGCCGGTAGTGCGGGTTGAGCACCGCCGACTCCCGGCACCACACCTCGTCGGCGGCCAGGGCCAGCATCAGTCCGCCGGCCGCCGCGTTCCCGGCCAGCGCGGCGACGGTCAGCTTGTCGTCGGTGGTCAGGATCGCCTCGACCAGGTCGTCCATCGCGTTGATGTTCTCCCAGGACTCCAGCGCCGGGAAGGCCGAGCCCTCGATGACGTTGAGGTGGATCCCGTTGGAGTAGAAGTCCCGGGGCGCGCCCAGCACCAGCACCGAGGTGGGCCGGTCGGCGGCCGCGCGGTAGGCGGCCAGCAGCCGGCGGCACTGCTCGGTGCCCATCGCCCCGCCGGCGTAGGCGAATTCGAGGAAGCCGACCTCGCCGTCCTCGTGGTAGCGCAGCTCCGACCAGGTGTCCCGGCGGGCGGCCTGCTCCGGGGTCACCGGCACCTCGCGGACTCGGTGCAGCTCGTCGGCGAGCACCGTGGCGGCGGGCAGCTTGAAGGTGACCGGCCCGCCCGGGGTGCGGCGCGGGCGCAGCTGGGGGATCCAGACCGCGCCGTCCACGGTGGCCCGGCAGATCGCGCCGTCCCGGGTGGCGAGCACGGCGCCGGGCTCGGGGCCGCGCAGTTCGTCCTCGGGGTGGCCGCCGTGCAGGAAGAACTCCCGCCCGTACAGCTCGTCCAGCACGCCGGGCTGGGAGTCGGCGGCGCGCAGCTTGCGCAGCACGGTGGCGGTGTCGTCCTGCTGCCAGTCGATCCGGCGCGTCTCCTGGCGCAGCAGGGGCCGCAGTTCGCCGCGTACGTCGGGGCGGGCGTAGTCGAGTGGCTCGGGGGTGAACAGCCCGCCCTCGTACCGCTGGACGGCCAGCAGGACGGCCTCGACGGCGGCGTCCGCGACCTCGCCCCGGTACAGCTCGCTCTTGCCGCGGTCGGGGACGGGGAACTCGACACAGGCCCAGATGTCGCCGGCGTCCATCTCCTCGACGGCCTGCAGCACGGTGACGCCCCAGTGCCGGGCGGACTCGGTGATCGCCCAGTCGAGCGAGGAGGGGCCGCGGTCGCCCTTCGGGCCCGGGTGCACGATCAGGACCGTCCGGGTGGACCAGATGTCCGCCGGGACGGCCCTGGTGAGCATCGGGCAGACGATCAGCTCCGGGTCGACCCGGGCCACCGCCTCCCTCATCTGCTCGTCGCCGAGCGCGAGTTGGACGGCGACCTGGTGGCCGCGCTCGCGCAGCTCGGTGTGGACGCGCTGGGTCAGGCTGTTGAACGCGGTGGCGATCAGGAGAATGCGCACAGGGGGCCTCCGGGCAGGGACTGCGGGTCGCGCGGAGGCGATGAAACCAGGGCATGGACACGTAATGGTCACGTTCCGCGCCTCGGCGCCCCACTCTCACGCTCCCCGCACACCTGTGCCCCCGGCGTGGCCCCGCTTCGCCGGATCTCCCCAGCCCCTCCCCGGAGTTGGACTGGCGCGCCGCCCGGCCGGAGCTACCGGGGGAAGGCCCGGCGGGCCCGCCAGGTGGTGTGCTCGCGGGAGACGGCGTCCTCGGCCTCGGCGGCCAGCCGGGCCCAGCGCTCCTCGGCGTCCGGCGTCTTGAGGTCGAGGTCGGAGAGCTGGTTGCCGACGTTCTCCAGCTCGCGCGCGGCCAGTTGGTAGGCGGCGGCCAGCGGGCGCAGCTGCTTGAGCTGGGTCCAGGCGATGATCGCGGCGGCGGCGGCCGAGCTGGCCCCGAAGATGTGCACCTCCAGGGCGCCGGTGGCCTGGGCGATCGCCGCGGCGGCGCCGATGATGATCAGCGTCGCGATACCGAGCCCCCAGGAGACCGCCTGGGACTCGCAGGACTCGGCCCGGGAGCGGTACCAGGTCCGCTGGCTCTCGACCCGGGTGCGCAGGTAGAGGGTGCGCCGGGCGGTGAGGCTGCCGGCCCGGGAGTGGCGCATCTCCTCGGTGATCTCCGGGACGCTGCCGGGCGGCACGATCTCCGGGTCCTCGAAGGCCCGCAGCACGTCCTCGACCTGGAGCAGGTAGCCGCGGTCGGCGTCCGGCGAGTCGGCCTCGCCGCCGAACGGCCGGGCCCGGACGCTGTACTTCCAGGCGAGCGTCTTGACCGACTCGGCCGCCGCCCGCGCCTCGTACCACCGGCCCTGCGGGTTGCCGCGGCGCAGCCGGGACCAGAAGTAGCCGGCGATCAGGAAGGCGGCCACCGAGAACAGTGGCTTGATATCGCCGTCCCCCTTGTGGTCCGGGCCCGGGAGCGAGCCGATCAGCGCGGCGACCACCAGCATGGCGATCAGTCCACGGTGCCAGCGGAGCGTCTCGCGCTGTCCGTCCAGCGAGGCCTTGTCCGCCCGCCAGAACAGTTCCGGCAGCAGTCGCGCCTCGACGCCCCCGGGCGGATCCTGTTGCACCATCGGTCGAGTCCCCTCCCCGTCTCCGTCCAGCCAGTATTCCCGCCGCCAACTGCCCTACACGGTCGCCTTTTTGACACCTTCCGACCGTCGGTGATTGCCACCCCCGCCCGTAACCGGTAGGACCGGTTACATGCCGCTGCACTGGAAGCTCGTCATCGACTGCACCGACCCGCACCGCCAGGCCGCCTTCTGGGCGGTTCCGCGTGCACTGAGAAAGCCGTAGGGCCCTCCCCGCACGTGGCGGGAAGGGCCCTACGGGCCGTACGACCGTCAGAGCAGGCCGAAGGCCGGCATCAGGTAGTAGAAGGCGAAGACCGCCGCCACCGCGTAGAGCGGCACCGGGACGCTGCGGCCGCGGCCGGCGGCCAGGCGCAGCACGCAGAAGGCGATGAAGCCGAAGCCGATGCCGTTGGTGATGGAGTAGGTGAACGGCATCATCACGATGGTCAGGAAGGCCGGGATCGCGATGGTGTAGTCCGCCCAGTCGATCTCCTTGATCGAGTTGGCCAGGATCAGGAAGCCGACCGTGACCAGGGCCGGGGTGGCGGCCTGGGCGGGGACCATGGTGGCGAGCGGGGTGAGGAACAGCGCCACCACGAAGAGCAGGCCGGTGACGATCGAGGCGAAGCCGGTGCGGGCGCCCTCGCCGACGCCGGCGGTGGACTCGACGAAGCAGGTGTTGGCGGAGGCGGAGGTGGCGCCGCCGGCCGCGGTGGCGATGCCGTCGACCATCAGGATCTTGTTGATGCCCGGCAGGTCGCCCTTCTCGTCCAGCAGGTGGGCCTCGTCGGCGACGCCGAGGATGGTGCCCATCGCGTCGAAGAAGCAGGACATCAGCACGGTGAAGACGAACAGCACGCCGGTGAGCACGCCGACCTTCTCGAACCCGCCGAACAGGCTGACCTTGCCGACCAGCCCGAAGTCGGGGGCGGCCACCGGGTTGCCGGGCCAGGTGGGGACGGTGAGGCCCCACTTGAGCGCCGGCACGTCGGCGACCTTGTCGAGCACCAGGGCGAGCACGGTGGAGGCCGCGATGCTGATCAGGATGGCGCCGGGCACCTTGCGGATGACCAGGACCAGGGTCAGCAGCAGGCCGAAGACGAAGACCAGCACCGGGAAGCCGAGCAGGTGGCCGTTGCCGCCGAGCTGCAGCGGGACGGTGGTGTGGGCGGCGTCCGGGATGCGGCTGACGAAGCCGGAGTCGACCAGGCCGACCAGGCTGATGAACAGGCCGATGCCGATCGCGATGGCCTTGCGCAGGCCGAGGGGCACGGCGTTCATGACCCGCTCGCGCAGGCCGGTGGCGACCAGCAGCATGATCGCGAAGCCGGCCAGCACCACCATGCCCATGGCGTCCGGCCAGGTCATCCTGGGCGCGAGCTGGAGCGCCACGATGGTGTTGACGCCGAGTCCGGCGGCCAGGCCGATCGGCACGTTGCCGATCACGCCCATCAGCAGGGTGGTGAGACCCGCGGTGAGGGCGGTGGCGGTGACCAGCTGGGCGCTGTCCAGGTGGGCCCCGGTCATGTCCGTGGCGCTGGCCAGGATGATCGGGTTCAGCACCAGGATGTACGCCATGGTGAAGAAGGTGGCGACACCGCCGCGGATCTCGCGCGGCAGGCTGGAGCCGCGCTCGCTGATCTTGAAGTAGCGGTCCAGGGCGCCGGTGGGGGGCGTGGGTTCCGCGGGTTCGGGCGACTCGGTGGTCGGCTGGACCACAGGCATGCGTGCGTCCTCTGTGGGGGAGCTGAGGAGGGGGAGAACGCCCGTGGCGACGGCGGCCGGGCGTGGACCCTCAAGTATGGTTTCCCGGTCGCACACGCGCTATCTTCGCGCGTAGAGCCCGCCCCTGGCCGAGCCGGCGCCCCGCCGCACCCCTCGGAGCCCCCACCGCCCCGGGAGCCCCCGCGCACCGTACGCTAGGCCCCATGCCCAAGACGCCGCTGCACCCCTCGCCCCCTCCGCTGGAGGCCAATGACGTCGCCATCGTCGGCGCGGGCACGGTGCTGTGGTTCGTCGCCTTCGTCGCCCTGCTCCCCTTCCAGGGCACCCTCTCCGACCACGACCACGGCAGCTGGCCGTGGATCTGCCTCTCCGGCGGCCTGCTCGGCCTGATCGGCCTCTGGTACTGCCGCGCCCGCCGGGACGCGATCGCCCGCAGCCGCGCCGCCGAGGCCGCCGCACCGCAGGCGGACGGCGCCGCCGGGGGCGGCACCGGCCCTGCCACCCAGTCGGACTGAATAGTCCTTTAGTAGCACGCACCGGACATAAGGCGCCCGTAGAGTCGGTGCCATGACGCAGCCTGCCCAGCCCGCGGAAGAGCAGCAGCCGACCGGCGGAGACCATCCCGACGGAGCGCACCCGCTCGGGCTGCTGCCCGGTCGGCGCGGCGGCCTGACGGCCGCCGAGGTGGCCGAACGGGTGGCGAACGGGCAGGTCAACGACGTCCCGGTACGGTCCAGCCGGTCGACCGAGGAGATCGTCCGGGCCAACGTCTTCACCCGCTTCAACGCCATCATCGGCATCATGTTCGGAATCATCCTGGTCGTCGGACCGATCCAGGACGGCCTGTTCGGCCTGGTCATCGTCGCCAACACGGCGATCGGCATCTTCCAGGAGCTGCGCGCCAAGAAGACCCTGGACAGCCTGGCCCTGATCGGCGAGGCCAGGCCGCAGGTCCGCCGGGACGGCGCCGTCCAGCAGATCGCCGTCTCCGGGATCGTCCTCGACGACACCGTGCTGCTCGGCATCGGCGACAAGGTGATCGTCGACGGCGAGGTCACCGAGGCGGACGGCCTGGAGATCGACGAGTCGCTGCTCACCGGCGAGCCCGACCCCGTCCTCAAGCAGCCCGGCGACCAGGTGATGTCCGGCAGCTTCGTGGTGGCCGGCGCGGGCGCGTTCACCGCCACCAGGGTCGGCCGGGAGGCCTACGCGGCCCAGCTGGCCGAGGAGGCCAGCAAGTTCACCCTGGTGAAGTCGGAGCTGCGCAGCGGCATCAACAGCATCCTGCGGTTCATCACCTACCTGCTGATCCCCACCGCGATCGGTCTGATCATCAGCCAGCTGGCCGTGGAGGGCCGCGACTGGCGCGAGGCGGTGCGCCGGATGGTGGCGGGCATCGTGCCGATGGTCCCCGAGGGCCTGGTGCTGCTGACCTCGGTGGCCTTCGCGATCGGCGTGATCCGGCTGGGCCGCCAGCAGTGCCTGGTCCAGGAGCTCCCGGCGATCGAGGGCCTGGCTCGGGTGGACACCGTCTGCCTGGACAAGACCGGCACCCTCACCGAGGGCGGCATGGACGTCATCGACCTGCGGCTGATCGCCGACGGCGGCTCCGCCCCGCCCGACCGGGACACCGTCCAGCACGCGCTCGCCGTGATGGCCGGGGCCGACGCCCGCCCCAACCCGTCCATGCAGGCCGTGATCGACGCGTACGGGCGCGGCGACGGCGCCGGCCCGGGCGGCCACGGCTGGCGGGTGATCGAGGCGATGCCCTTCTCCTCGGCCCGCAAGTGGAGCGGCGTGCAGCTGCTGGAGCCCCAGGGCGGCGAGGCCAGCTGGCTGCTCGGCGCCCCGGACGTGCTGCTGCCCACCGGGCACCCGGCGCTCGCCGAGGTGGACGAGCTGGGCGCCAAGGGCCTGCGGGTGCTGCTGCTGGGCCGCACGCCCGTCCCGCTGGACTCCCCCGACCCGGCCTCCGGGCTCACCCCGCTGGCCCTGGTGGTGCTCCAGCAGCGGCTGCGCGCGGACGCCGCCGAGACCCTGCGCTACTTCGAGGGCCAGAACGTCCGGGCCAAGGTGATCTCCGGCGACGCGGCGGTCTCGGTCGGCGCGGTGGCCGGCCACCTCGGGCTGCCCGGCGCGGACCGCCCGGTGGACGCCCGCACGCTGCCGAAGGACCCGGAGCAGCTCGCCGAGACCGCCGACCGGACCAGCGTCTTCGGCCGGGTCACCCCGCAGCAGAAGCGCGAGCTGGTCGGGGCGCTGCAGTCCCGCGGCCACACCGTGGCGATGACCGGCGACGGCGTCAACGACGTGCTGGCGCTCAAGGACGCCGACATCGGCGTGGCGATGGGCACCGGCTCGGACGCCACCAAGGCGGTCGCCCAGATCGTGCTGCTGAACGACTCCTTCGCGACGCTGCCCTCGGTGGTCGCCGAGGGCCGCCGGGTGATCGGCAACATCGAGCGGGTCGCGGGCCTGTTCCTGGTGAAGACGGTCTACTCGGTGCTGCTGGCGCTGCTGGTGATCTTCACCCACTCGCCGTACCCGTTCCTGCCCCGGCACTCCACCGTGCTGTCCACCCTCACCATCGGCGTGCCGGCCTTCTTCCTCGCCCTCGCCCCCAACAACGAGCGGGCCCGCACCGGCTTCGTGAAGCGGGTGCTGCGGCTGGCGATCCCGGGCGGCGCGATCGCCGGCACCGGCACCTTCGTCGCCTACGCGCTGGCCCGCTCCGACCACGCCACCGACCTCAGGGCCGACACCAGCGTGGCCACCCTGACGCTCTTCCTGATCGCCATCTGGGTGCTCGCCATCGTCGCCCGCCCGTACAACTGGTGGCGCCTGCTGCTGATCGGCACCATGGGCCTCGCCTTCGCGCTGGTGCTGCTGGTGCCGTTCCTGTCGAACTTCTTCGAGCTCTCCCTGGTCGGCCAGCGCGACCCGTGGACGGGCGTGGCCATCGCGGTGGTCTGCGGCATCGTCCTGGAGTGCGCCTGGGCCTGGATGAAGCGCCGCGGCATGGAGTGACCGACCAGCCCCGCCCCCGTCGGCACCTTTAGCATTTCCCCGAGAGGGGGTGCCCGATGGCACGCAGGGGCGGGGATCTGGAGGCGTTCATCGCCTTCCTGGGCGGGCTGTTGGCGGCCGGGCTGGCGGCACTGGCGATGGCGGGCGTCGGCCTGACGGTCCGGCCGACGCCCGCGGTGAAGGCGGCGGCGGTGGTGACGCTCGGCGCGGTCTGGCTGACCGTCACCACCACCGTCTACCTGCGGCTCAGGCCGCGCGACCGCTGAGCTCAGCCCTCGAAGTCCCGGGCCGCGGACAGCTCGTACGCCCGGTCCGGCTCGCTGAGCGCGGCCAGCACCTCGAAGCGCCGGTGCCACTGGCCGACCGACCAGGCGAGCCCGGCCGCCAGGCCCTCCGGGGTGGCGGCGTGCAGCAGGCCGGGCACCGGCGGGACCTCGAACTCGTCGTCCTCGTCGCCGGCTTCGGCCAGCTCCGGGTCGTACGGCGGCTCCGGGGCGTCCGCCGCGTGGTCCCAGCGCCAGTCGACGGAGGCCTCGCCGCCGTCCGGGCCGACCACCAGCAGCTCCTCGTGCTCCTCGTAGGCGACCGGGCAGCCGGGCAGCAGTTCCCGCACCACGGCGGGGACCCGGTGCAGCACGCCCTCGGAGAGCACCCGCCCGCCGGCCACCTCGCTGGCCAGCGACACGTGCAGCCGCTCGGCGAGGTCCGCGGCGAGCGCCGGGGCGACCGGCAGCAGCGGGTACGGGTGCAGGAGTTGGACCAGGTCGGGGGCGTCCGCGACGACCGCCTCGGTGGCGTCCACCACCACCGTGTGGTCCGGGCGGCGGCCGGTGGCCGGGTCCAGCGGCGGCAACGCCCGTACCACGTCGAGCGGTTCGATCCGGTCCCGGTCGACCCGGGCCAACGCGCTGTGGATGCCGTGCAGTTGGCGGTGGCCGACCTCGGCGGCCGGGTCGGTGAGCCGGTCCAGCGCCTCGTCCGGGCCGTGCGGCTCGGCGAGCAGCGCGGCCAGCGTGGTGCGCACCCCGAGCGCGTGCAGGAACTGGTCGTCCAGGGTGGTGCGGGCCTCGTCGTACAGGCCGCGCAGCAGCGGGTCGGCCCCGGCGGCGCGCAGCCCGGCGGGCTCGCGGCCGCCCAGCACCGGGTGGTCGCGCAGCCACCACGCGGTGTACGGCGGGAGGTCGGCGTAGCTGCCGTCGGGCAGCAGGGTGCGCACCGGGTTGACCACGGCCTCCCGGTACGGCGGGCGGGCGAGCGCGGCGAGCGCCTCGGGCCAGGCGTCGTCGTCCACCAGGTCGAGGTCGCGCACGGCCAGCAGTTCGGCGGCCACCGGCGGGACCCCGAGCACCTCGTCGGCGTTCAGCGCCTCCAGGGCGTCCTCGGCCCACTCGGCGAGCCCGTCGGGGGCCTCGTCCAGCAGCCCGGTGGGGTGGCCGCCGGCCGCCCGGTCGGCGGGCGCGGTCGGGTCGAGCCGCTCCAGGTCGTCCGGGTCGAGCACCACGTCCTCGGCGCGCACCAGCACGAAGTCGGCCAGCACGCCGACGGCGGCCAGCACCTCGGGGCCCCAGCGCTCCAGCAGCTCGTCGTCCACCCAGCCGGCGTCCTCCTCGCGGGCGAGCGCGGCGAACGGGCTGTCGGGCAGAACCAGTTCGCCCGCCCGGGCGGGCTCGCCCTCGTCGTCCAGCAGCGCCAGCCGGGCCAGCCAGGGGTGGTCGCCGACGGCCGGGGCGGCGGCCTTCACCAGGGCCAGGACGGCGTCGGCCAGCTCCAGCGCCGCGTCCAGGTCGTCGTCGGCCAGCTCGTAGGAGCGGGCGACGGCGGCCCGCACCTCGGGGGTGTCCAGCACCCCGGCCGGGGTGGCGGTGCCGGCGCCCAGCTTGGCCAGCAGCGGGTGGGCGGCCTCGGGGTGGGCCAGCCGCAGGTCGAGCGCGGCGAGTGCCCCGGCCAGCGACTCGGGGTAGCCGGGGAAGGCCGCCCAGTCGGCGTCCTCGGAGGGCAGCAGGACCCGCCGGGGCCCGGTGACGGTCCGTCCGTCGGCGAGCGGTACGGGCAGCGCGCCGAGCGCCTCCGGGTCGGCCGCGCCGAGCGCCGCGTACAGGTTGCGCCACCAGGCCGGGTCGCGGTCCAGCCCGCCGAGCTGGTCGACCACGTCGGCCAGCGGCACCCGGCGCACGTTCAGCACCCGCAGCTCGGTGCGGCGCTCCAGTCCGGCCGGCAGCAGGCCGGGGAAGATCGGCGCGAGCGCCTCCACCACCGAGCCGTCCGCGCCCTCCAGCAGCGTGGCGTCGCGCGGCCGCAGCGCGGGCGTGCCCTCCTCGACGCCGCCGGGGTGCGGCAGGAACGGCGTGCCGGGCAGCCGGGAGAGCACCGCCGCGCGCAGCGCGTTGTCCAGCGCGCCCTGCCCGAGCGGCCCGGGGACGAGGCCGAGCGAGCCGAGGTCGGCGCCGCGGGCGCGCAGCAGGTCGGTGTAGCTGTCGGCGGCGCGCTCGGTGAGGAAGTCGGTGAGCGCGCCGGGGGCGATGTGCCGGCGGGTGGAGTCCAGCGGGTAGGAGGCGATCAGCAGCGCGGGCAGGCCGATCGGCTCGTCGCTGGGGGTGGGCGCGTGCAGCACCGGCGCGATGGCGGGCCGCTGCGGGGTGCCGTCCTCCTCGACCGGGACGGCCCAGGTCACCGTCCAGTACGGGCGGGCGCGCTCCTCGGTGGGCCGGTCGGTGAGCAGTTCGGCGGCCAGCCGGCCGGTGGCGCCGGCGGTCTGCCAGAGGGTGCGCCGCAGCCGGCCGCCCCCGTCGTCGGTGACGGTCACCTCGGTGACGCCGTCCGGGCGGGGCTCGGCGGCGCTCCGGGTGAGCGTCCGGGTGCCCTCCGGGGTCTCCACCACGACCTCGGACAGGCCGGGCAGGGTGAGCAGCAGGGCGTCGTCGACGGCGGTCAGCAGACGGCGGGTCAGGTCCTCCGCGGCGGCGTCGCGCAGCGGCAGCACCACCACGGTGTCGTAGCCGTCCGGGGCCGGGCCCTCGGCGGCGAAGGGCAGCCGCAGCAGCGGCACGTGGCCGTCCCGGCGGCGCAGTTCGTCGGCCAGCGCGGGCTGCGCCTCGGCGAGCGAGCGGGCCTCGCCCAGCGACCAGCGCACCCCGCCGGCGGCGCCGAGCACGGCGGGCTCGTCGGTGACGGCGAGGACGGCGGCGAAGCCGACCCCGAACCGGCCGACGGCGGGCTCCTCGCCGCGCTTGGAGGAGGCGCGCAGGGTGGACAGCGACTCGACGGCCGCCGCGTCCAGCGGGGCGCCGGTGTTGGCGGCGGCGAGCACGCCGTCGGCCAGGGTCAGCCGCAGCCGCCCGGGGCCGCGCCCGGCCCGGACCGCGGCGTCGGCCGCGTTCTGCGCCAACTCGACGACCAGGCGGTCGCGGTAGCCGCCGAGCGCCAGCTCCTCCTCGGCGTTGGCGTCCTCCCGGAACCGGGCCGGGGAGGCGACCCAGGCGTCCAGCACCCGTCGGCGCAGCGCGGCGCTCCCGAACGGGTCCGCGAGGTGCTCGTCCGTGCCGCTGCCGATGATCCGAGGTTCCACGGGACCTGCCACCTTCCGCCGCCCTGTACGTCGTAGGGCATTCTTCCCTGCCCCACCGACTGCTCCCGACCACTGCCCGGTCCGGGGGCGGCGCGGGGCCCGGCCGGGCGCGGGAATCCGCAGGCGGGGGCCGGTCGGCGGCGGACCGCCCGGCCGTACGGTCCGCCACTCCCGTCCCAGGGGGACCAGGAGCACCACGCGAACCGGCGGAGGGCGGAGCGGGCCGGCGGAAGGGGCCGAGGGAGGCGGAGGAAGGCCGAGGGGGCCGGAGGGGGCGGAGGGGGTCGGAGGGGGCGGAACCGCCGGGCCGGCACCCCACTGCCGGGTCCGACGGCCCGCCCTGCTGCCGCCCGTGGGCTGGGGGGAGTCCCCACGGACGGCAGGCGTGCGGGGCCCCGCCACCGGCGGGCGCCCCTACCGGCAACAACGTCGCGGCCCGTCCCACCGGTTCAGTGGGACGGGCCGCGGACGGGGAACGTCAGGAGTGGCCGAGCTCCTCGGCCGGGGCGTCCGGCTCGACCGAGCCGGAGGTCCGGTCCGGGTGGAGCTGCAGCGGCTCGACCACCAGCTCGTCCAGGATCAGCTCGGACGGCGCCGGCGGAGCCGGGATGACGGCCGCCTCGGAGTGCCCGCCGCAGCCGTACGCGAAGGAGACGATCTGGCCGTCGGCCGGGCCGAACTCGTTGCCGCACACGCCGAAGGCCTGTCCGAGCGAGCCGCCGATCGTGATCAGGAAGCCGCAGCTGCCGCACGCCGCCGGGGCGGCCTGCGCCATCGGGGTCTGCGAGCCGTGGGCCTTCTCCCAGCGGTCGGCGGCCAGGTGCAGGCCGAGCCGGGAGAGGACCCTGCTGCGGCCCAGGCCGAGCTCCTCGGCGACGGCGTTGATCCGGGCGCGGGCCGGCGCGGGCTGGACGTGCGGGTCGCTGAGGACCACGTCCTCCTCGGCGGCCAGGGCGACGGCGGAGTTCGGCGCGGGCTCGTCCTCGCCGGTCCAGCCCGGCTCCAGCCGGGCGTCGTCGGCGCCGGTGGGCAGCAGGTCGCCGGGGCCCATGTCGCCCGGGCGCAGCCGCTCGCTCCACGGCACCCACTCCGGCGCGAGCACCGCGTCGGGGCCGGGCAGCAGCACGACCTCGTCCACGGTCACGTTCTTCGCGCGCGGGGCCCGGGCGACGGTGACCGCCCAGTGCCAGCCGCGGTAGGCCGCGTCCAGGCACTCGAAGCTGTGGGTGACGACGCGGTCGGCGTCCGCCTGCGCACCGAGGTGCGGGCCGACGGCCTCGGGCCCGACGGCCTCCTCGGCAGCCTGGCGGGCGAGTTCGACGGCGTCGGCACAGAGCCGGTCGGGGGTACGGCTTCGCATCGCAGCACTCACGGCGTCGATTCTCTCCCAGTTCTTCTGTCGCCCACGGCGTGTTGCCTTCTCCGTCGCGGCTCGGTAGTCCCGCGTCCATTCTGCGCGACCTGGGGCCGCCACGGGTACCGACCGCGCCGCCCGTCCGGCCTGCCGGCGCCCCGGCGCCCACGCGGGCGGACCTTGGGGCAGGCTACCCGCCGGTCGGCGCCCCGGCACAGTCCGGGGCGGAGCAGAGCCTTCCGGAGGCCGCGCCGAGCGGAGCCGAATCCCGCGTCACCCCGGCGAATCTGGGGCAGGATGGGCTTGTGGCGGACGAAAACCCGTCGCAGCACGCACTGCGCCCCTCGCAGGCCGGCAGCCCCGACGAGACGCAGGCCGCGCCGCGACAACAGTCTCCCCTCCCCGATGCGGGCGAACCGCAGCCGGTGGCGGGCGGCGGGCCGTCCGCAGCCGACCGGGTCGACCTGGAGAAGCCCGACCGCCCCGTCACAGGAGCCGTCGCGGACGCCGTCACGGACGCCGTCACGGGCGGCGCCGACGAGGAAACCGCCGGGGACGGGGAAGCCGACGAGGAGGCCCCCGAGCCCCACCGCCCCTTCCTGGTCCGCACCGCCTCCGCCGCCGGCCTGCGCACCGGCAAGCTGGTGCACGGCACCGGCCGCCGGATCCGCCGGGCCACCTCGGCCGAGGGCGCGGGCGAGTCCGGCCTGGCGAAGCTGATCGAGCTGCACGCGCTGAACTCCTTCGGCGACATGCTGATCACCATCGCGCTGGCCTCCACCATCTTCTTCTCGGTCCCCACCGGCGAGGCCCGCGGCCGGGTCGCGCTCTACCTGCTGATCACGATGGCCCCGTTCGCCCTGCTCGCCCCGGTGATCGGCCCGCTGCTGGACCGGCTGCCGCACGGCCGCCGGGCCGCCATGGCGATGTCGATGCTGGCCCGGGCCGTACTGGCCTGGACGATGGCCGGGGTGATCTCCGGCGGCGGCATCGCGCTCTACCCGGAGGCGCTGGGCGTGCTGGTGGCGTCCAAGGCGTACGGGGTGGTGCGCAGCGTGGTGGTGCCCCGGCTGCTGCCGAGCCGGCTGTCCCTGGTGAAGGCGAACTCCCGGGTCACCCTGGCCGGGCTGCTGGCCACCGGGGTGGCGGCCGCGGTGGGCGGGCTGCTGCACCTGATCGGGCCGGGCTGGCCGCTGCGCGGCGCCTTCCTGGTGTTCGTGATCGGCACCCTGATGGCCTTCCACCTGCCGCACGCGGTGGACTCGGCGAAGGGCGAGCAGCGGGCCGTGCTGCACGCCGAGGTGTCCGCCGAAGGGCCGGGCGGCGGCTCGCACCTGATCCACCACAAGCCCCCGAAGGTCAAGGCCTCGCTGCGCACCGTCGGCCCCTCGGTGGTGCTGGCGCTGCGGGCGATGGCGGGGATGCGCTGGCTGGTCGGCTTCCTGGTGTTCTTCCTGGCCTTCCTGCTGCGCACCGACCCGATCGGCGGCCTGCGGCCGACCCTGGCGCTGGGCCTGGTGGCGCTGGCCGCCGGGACGGGCAACGCGCTGGGCTCGGTGCTGGGCTCCTGGCTGCGCACCCGGGGCCCGGAGGCGACGGTCACCGCGATGCTGCTGCTGGCGACCTGCGTGACGGCGGCGGCCGCGCTCTGGTACGGCGTGGTGACGGTGGTTCTGGTCGCCGCGGTGTCCGGGATGGCGGCCTCGTTCGGCAAGCTGGCGCTGGACGCGCTGATCCAGCGGGATGTCCCGGAGGCGGTGCGGACCTCGGCGTTCGCCCGTTCGGAGACCCTGATGCAGATGTCCTGGGTGGTCGGCGGCGGGGTCGGCATCGTGCTGCCGCTGAACGGGGTGCTGGGCCTGTCGATCGCCGCCTCGGTGGTCGGCCTGGTGCTGCTGTGGACGGCCCGCTCGCTGCTGCGGCTGGGCCTGCGGCGGCACCCGGCCGCGCCCAGGGTGGCCTGAAGTGGCCTGAACCGGTCGGTTTCCACGACCGGGCAACACGCGGTGGCCGACCCCCGCGTCGCGTGATCGCCCGGGCCCGGTAGATTCTGTCGCATGAGCCTCAATACCCGTGTCATCGCCGCCCTCGGCGCCGTCGTCGTGGTCGGCGCCGCCACGGTGGGCACCTCCGTCGCGATCGCCGCCGGGCAGACCGAGCACAACACCCACCGGGCCACCCTCCAGGTCGGCACCACGTCGACCGTCGCGGACCCGCTGTGCTGGAACGACGGCAGCCCGCTGAGCGACGACCAGCAGGACCAGTGCCAGACCAAGGCCAAGCAGGCCCTGGCCAGCGGCGACCTCCCGCAGTCCGACGTGCGGGCGAGCGACCGGATCGGCGTCGGCGTCAGCCCGAACGTGGCCAAGACCGGCTGGTGGGCCTCCAGCAACGGTGGCGCCAGCAGCCAGGGCGGGCAGACCAGCCTGTTCTCCTACGCCCAGGGCCCGAGCTTCTCCGGCTCCCAGACCGCGGGCAAGGTGCTGAACTCCAGCGGCAAGACCGTGATCACCGTGGTCGAGATCGACAAGAAGTCGGAGAGCCCGATCGCGGTCTGGTACTTCCAGCTGAACACCAAGAACGACTGACGCTCCCCGCGATGACCGCGCAGGTCTCCGAAGCGCACCCCGGGCAGCCGGGCCCCGAACGGGCCCGGCTGCTCGTGGTCGTCGCGGTGCCGGCCGAGGCCGAGGCGGTGCTGCGCGGCCTGCCCGGCGGCGCCGCCGACCTGCCGCTGCCCGGCGGCACCCTGCACCGCTGCGCGGGCGCACCGGTGGACGTGCTGGCCGCGGGCGTCGGCCCGGCGGCCGCCGCGGCGGGCGCCTGCGCCGCGCTGGCGGCCGGCCCGTACGGCCTGGTCGCCTCCGCCGGGATCGCCGGCGGCTTCGCCCCGCACGCGCCGGTCGGCGCGACCGTGCTGGCGTCGGCGCTCGTGGCCGCCGACCTCGGCGCCGAGACCCCCGAGGGCTTCGCCGACGTCACCGAGCTGGGCTTCGGCACCACCCGGCACACCCCTCCCCCGGCGGTCGTCGCCCTGGCCGAACGGGCCCTGGCGGACCGCGACGTCCGGGCCGTGACCGGCCCGGTGCTGACCGTCTCCACGGTGACCGGCAGCACCGGGCGGGCCGCCGCGCTGGCCGCCCGTCACCCGGGGGCCGCGGCCGAGGCGATGGAGGGCTTCGGCGTGGCCGAGGCCGCCGCCCGGTTCGGCGTGCCGGCCTTCGAGCTGCGCACCGTGTCCAACCCGGTGGGCCCGCGCGACCGGGCCGCCTGGCGGATCGGCGAGGCGCTGGCCGCCCTGGAGCGGGCCTTCGCCGCGCTTCCCGTCCGAGAACTGATCGAGGAGGCCGACCGTGGCTGAACGGCTGAGCATCGCGTACTCGCCCTGCCCGAACGACACCTTCGTGTTCCACGCCTGGGCGCACGGCGAAGTCCCCGGGGCGGACGCCCCCGAGGTGACCTTCGCCGACATCGACATCACCAACGGCCTGGCCGAGCGCGGCGAGCTGGACGTGTTGAAGATCAGTTACGGCGCGCTGCCGTGGGTCCTGGAGGAGTACGCCCTGCTGCCCTGCGGCGGCGCGCTGGGGCGCGGCTGCGGGCCGCTGGTGCTCACCCTGCCGGGCGTGGCCTCGCCCGCGGACCTGGCCGGGCGGACCGTCGCGGTGCCCTCCGAGCGCTCCACCGCCTACCTGCTGTTCCGGCTCTGGGCGGCGAAGGCGGTGCCGGGCGGCTTCGGCGAGATCGTCGTCCTGCCGTTCCACGAGATCATGCCCGCCGTCCGGGACGGCCGGGTGGACGCCGGCCTGGTGATCCACGAGGCCCGCTTCACGTACCGGCAGTACGGCCTGCACAGCCTGGCCGACATGGGCGAGGCCTGGGAGGCGGAGACCGGCCTGCCGATCCCGCTGGGGGCGATCGTGGCCCGGCGCTCGCTGGGCGCCGAGCGGCTGCGCGAGCTCGCCGCGACGATCCGCGCGTCCGTCCGGCAGGCCTGGGCGGATCCGGCCGCCAGCCGGGAGTACGTGCTGGCGCACGCCCAGGAGATGGACCCGGCCGTGGCCGACCAGCACATCGGGCTGTACGTCAACGAGTTCACCGCCGACCTCGGCGAGGAGGGCTACCAGGCCGTCCGCGCGCTGCTCACCCGGGCCGCCGCGGAGGGGCTGGTGCCCCCGCTCGACCCGGGTGCGCTCGCGTTCTAGACCCCTCGGGGCCTCAGACGTCGAACTGGTCGGCCACCGCGCGCAGCAGGCCGGCCAGCTTCTGGCCGGTCGGCTTGGCCGGGTAGCGGCCGCGCTGGAGGCCGGGCAGCACCGCGTCCAGGGTGGTGATCAGGTCCTGGACGATCGGCGCCATGTCGTCGGCGCTGCGGCGCTGGGCGGCGGCCACCGACGGCAGCGCGTCCAGCAGCTGCACGGCCATCGCCTGGTCCCCGCGGTGTCCGGCGACCACGCCGAACTCGACCCGCTGGCCCGGCTTCAGCACGGTGACACCGGCGGGCAGCGCCTTGGTGTGGACGAAGACGTCGTCACCGTCGTCGCGCGACAGGAAGCCGAAGCCCTTCGTCTCGTTGAACCACTTGACCTGGCCGGTGGGCATCTCGAACAGTCCTCGAATGGGTGTGAGGGATCCCGGCCCTGGCCGGGGATCACTGGGTGGTGTGGGGAGAAAGACGGCCGACCTCGACTCGGAGCCCGTGGGCGCTCACGGCCGGCGCGTTGTCAGGAGCAGACTAATGGTCCGTCACTGCCTCGTCAGCGGTCCGCGATCGCTCCGCGTTCCGAGGGCCGGAGGGGCCGACGGGCGCGCGGGGATCTCGCGGTCACGGACGACCCGGTACTGGCACGGCCGGGGCGCGGTTCTGCGCAGTCCATCGGCTCACACCCCCGGGTCTGAGGACACGGGACGCACCTGTAGCGCCCCTCGGCACCCCCTGCATACCCTCGCCCAGCAGGGATCAAAACGCATCGCTGCCGGGAAACTGCGCAACGTGACCGAGCCGCTCCGGTGGGCCGCCGCGGGGGCGGTTCTGCCAGACTGGGGCGCGGACCGGGCCCCGGACGGGCGGCCCGGCGCGGCTCGGAGGAGTGAGCGGACGTGAGCAGCCAGAGCGCCGAACCCGGCGACGTGTACGTCAAGGCCGGGACGGTGGTCTTCGGCGTCGGCGCGCTCGCCACCCTGGTCACCTTCGTCCCGCTGTTCCTGCACCTGACGCCGCTGCCGACGGCCATGTACTGGCTGAGCATGCTGATGCCGGCCGGTTTCCTGTCCGCGCTGACCGGGCTGTTCCTGAACGCCCGGGCCCAGCGCGCCCGGATCGCGCCCCAGGAGTCCTAGCCCCGGGAGTCCTGGCCCCTGGAGTCCTGGCCCCTGGAGTCCTGGCCCCGGGAGTCCTGGTTCGGGCCGAGGTGCCGGTCGAGCCACTCCGGGAAGCCGGTGAGGTCGGCGAGCACCACGTCCGCCCCGGCCTCGCGCAGTTGGTCGGCGTCGTACGGGCCGGTGGCCACGGCGACCGCGACGGCATCCGCGTGCCGGGCGCCGACGATGTCGCCGAGGTGGTCGCCGACGTAGATGCTCGCGCCGTGCGCGCGCAGCGCCTCGCCCTTGGTCTCCGCCCAGAGGTCGCCGACCAGGACGTCCGCGTCCAGTCCGGCGTGCTCCAGGTGGAGGCGGGCGTTCGGCTCGTACTTGCCGGTGATCACGGCGATCCGGCCGCCGTGGGCGCGGACCGCCTCGACGGCGGCGTGGGCGCCGGGCAGCGGCACGGTCGGGGCGAAGGCGTGCTCGCGGTACAGCTCGCGGTAGCGGGCGACGGCCCGCTCGGCCTCCTCGGCCGGGAACCAGTTGCGGATCTCGTCCAGCAGCGGCGGGCCGAGCCGGGTGACCACCAGGTCGGCGTCGACGGGGACGCCGGTCTCGGCGGACAGCGCCCGGTAGGTGGCGTGGATGCCGGGACGGGTGTCCAGCAGCGTCATGTCCAGGTCGAAGCCGACGGTGAGCGGGGCGGGCGGGGTCGCGGGCATGCCGCCAGGCTACCCAACGGGCCCGGGCCGGGACGAGGCGATTTGCCCCGCCTCCGAGGCGGAACTTAGGTTTACCTGAGTTTTCCGCGGAGAGGGCTCATGACCGACACCACCGCACCGACCGGCACCACCACCGCACCGCCGGGCAGACGGCGGACACCCCGTCACCGAATACTGTGGCTCGCCGCCGCACTGGCCGTGCTGGCCGTCGCGGTGCTGCTGAGCCTGGCGGTCGGCAGCCGCACGGTGCCGCTGTCGGCGACCGTCGACGCGCTGCTGCACGGCGGCGGCTCCGCCGACGCCGTGGTGATCCGCGAGCTGCGGGTGCCCCGGACGGTGGTCGGGCTGGCCGTGGGCGCCGCGCTCGGGCTGGCCGGCGCGGTGATGCAGGGCCTGACCCGCAATCCGATCGCCGACCCCGGCATCCTCGGGGTCTCGCAGGGCGCGGCGGCGGGCGTGGTGGTCGCCATCTCGGGCTTCGGGGTCTCCACCCTCACCGGGTACGTCTGGTTCGGCTTCGCGGGCGCCGTGATCGCCACCGTGCTGGTCTACGGCCTGGCCGGGCGCGGCCGGGGCGGGGCGACGCCGATCAAGCTGGCGCTGGCCGGTTCGGCGATGTCCGCGTTCATCGCCTCGCTGAACACCCTGGTGCTGACCACCGACGCGGCCACCATGGACCAGTTCCGGTTCTGGCACGTCGGCTCGCTCTCCGGCCGGACGGCGGACGTGGCCTGGCAGCTGCTGCCGTTCCTGGCCGTCGGCACCGTGCTGGTGGTGGCGGTGGCGCGCGGGCTGGACGCGCTGGCGCTCGGCGAGGACACCGCGAAGGGGCTGGGCGCGAAGACCGGCCTGGTCCGGGCGATCGGCGCGCTGGGCGCCACCGTGCTGACCGGCTCGGCGGTCGCGGCGGCCGGCCCGATCGCCTTCATCGGCCTCGCCGTGCCGCACGCCGCCCGGGCGGTGGCCGGTGCCGACCACCGCTGGATCCTCGCCTTCTCGGCCGTCCTCGGCCCGGCCCTGCTGCTGCTCGCGGACACCCTCGGCCGGGTGCTGTTCCCGCCCTCGGAGGTCCCGGCGGGCGTGATGACGGCGCTGGTGGGGGTGCCGGTGCTGGTGGCCCTGGTGCGGCGGCGGAAGGTGGTGGCGGCGTGAGCGAGCGCAGCGAGGGAACCGTTGAGAGGTGCGCGTTGGGGCATGCCCCTGCCGAGCGCAGCGAGGTGGGCGCATGACGTCGGTATCACTCCGGGGCTACTCGGTGGTGCGGGCCGGGCGGGCCTCGTTCCTGCTGCACCGGCGGTCGGCGCTGGCCGCCGGCGGGCTGCTGGTCGTGCTGGCGGCGACGGTGGTGGCCTCGCTGTGCCTGGGCGAGTCGACCGTCTCGCCGGGCGAGGTGGTCAAGGTGGTGCTGGGGCAGCCGAGTCCGGACGAGCTGGTGGTCGGGGAGTTCCGGCTGCCGCGCGTGGTGGTGGGGCTGCTGGTCGGGGCGGCGCTCGGGCTGGCCGGGGCGCTGGTGCAGACCGTCGCCCGCAATCCGCTGGCCAGCCCGGACGTGGTGGGCGTGACCTGGGGCGCGACCGTCACCGTGGTCGGGCTGATGGCGTACGGGGTGGTCGGCTCGACCGGGCAGGCGCCGTACGCGGCGGTCGGCGGCGGGCTGGCGGCCGGGCTGCTGGTGTACGCGCTGGCCTGGCGGCGGGGGCTGCACGCCCAGCGCTTCGTGCTGATCGGGATCGGGATCAGCGTGGCGCTGTCCTCGCTGACCTCCGTCTTCCTGACCAAGGGCGACGGCTTCCAGGCGCAGGCCGCGAAGGTGTGGATGACGGGCAGCCTGAACGGCACCGGTTTCGACCAGGCCGGGTGGCTGGCCTGGGTACTGCTGGCGACCCTGCCGGTGGCGTTGTGGGCGGCGCGGGCG
The DNA here is from genome assembly GCF_042731675.1 of Kitasatospora sp. NPDC059827. NCBI lineage: Bacteria > Bacillati > Actinomycetota > Actinomycetes > Kitasatosporales > Streptomycetaceae > Kitasatospora > Kitasatospora sp. NPDC059827. The sequence continues at coordinate 101,066 of NZ_JBHWIV010000016.1, forward strand.
CAGCGGTCGATCTCCTTCGACGACGCGACGGCCGTGGGCCTCGGGCTGCGGCTGGACCGGATCCGGCTGGGCATGGCGCTGCTGGGCATCGTGCTGGCCTCCTGTGCGGCGGGCGCCGCCGGGCCGGTGGACTTCGTGGCGCTGATGGCCCCGCAGATCGCGCTGCGGCTGGCCCGTTCGGTGCAGGTGCCGCTGCTGTGCTCGGCGCTGACCGGGGCGCTGGTGGTGGTCCTGGCGGACCTGATCGCCCGGCGGCTGCTCGCCCCGACCGAGCTGCCGGTGGGCGTGGTGACCGGCATGGTCGGCGCGCCGTACCTGATGTGGCTGTTGATCCGATCCCGCCGTGGAGGTTCCCGATGACCGCGAGCACGCACCGTACGACGGCGGGCCCGCACCGCTTGGAGGCCCGGGGCCTCACCCTGGCCTACGAGGCGCGCACGGTCGTCGAGGGCCTGGACGTCGGCATCCCGGACGGGCGGGTGACGGTGATCGTCGGCCCGAACGCCTGCGGCAAGTCGACGCTGCTGCGGGCGCTGGGCCGGTTGTTGAAGCCGGTGCGCGGCGCGGTGCTGCTCGACGGGCTGGAGCTGGCGCGGATGCCGACCAAGCGGGTCGCCCAGCGGCTCGGCCTGCTGCCGCAGTCGCCGACCGCGCCGGAGGGCATCTCGGTGGCGGACCTGGTCTCGCGCGGCCGCCAGCCGCACCAGAGCTGGTGGCAGCAGTGGTCGGCGGAGGACGAGGCGGCCGTCGCCGAGGCGCTGGAGCGCACCTCGACGGCGGAGCTGGCCGAGCGCAGCATGGACGAGCTGTCGGGCGGGCAGCGCCAGCGGGCCTGGATCGCGATGGCGCTCGCCCAGGGCACCGACGTCCTGCTGCTGGACGAGCCGACCACCTACCTGGACATCGCGCACCAGGTGGAGGTGCTGGACCTGGTGCGCCGGCTGAACGTCGAGCGCGGCCGGACGGTCGTCGCCGTGCTGCACGACCTCAACCAGGCGGCCCGGTACGCGGACCACCTGGTGGCGATGCGGGACGGCCGGGTGGTCGCCGAGGGCCCCCCGGGCGAGGTGGTGACGGCGGAGCTGGTGCGCGAGGTGTTCGGGCTGGACTCGGTGGTGGTGCCGGACCCGGTGACGGGCACTCCGCTGGTCGTGCCGGGGGCGCCGTGGACGGCGGCGGCCGAAACGGCGGAGACCGTGGACGCTTAACGACCTTTTAGCCACCATTTCGGACATAATCGACGGGCCCACCGCAGCCTCACCGCCCGAGGACCCGCCGATGCCCCGGATCTCCCGGATCTCCCGCCGTACGTTCCTCGCCGGGCTCGGCGGACTCGGCGGGGCCGCCGCGCTGACGGCGTGCAGCGGCTCCGGGGGCTCGCAGCCGCCGGCCGCGGACTTCGAGGCGAGCGGCACGCCCTCCCCCACCCCGCTGCCGCCGGTGACGGTGAACGCCGCGACCGGGCCGGTGCAGGTGCCGGGCGAGCCGGTGCGGGTGGTCGTGCTGGACACCGACGTACTCGACTCCGTGCTGACCCTGGGCATCACCCCGGTCGGGGCCGCGCTCCCGGCCGCCGACACCGGCTTCCCCGCCTACTGGCCTGCCTCCCGCACGGCGGGCGTCCGGCTGGTCGGCCCGGCCGGCGCGCCCGACCTCGCCGCCCTGCGAGCGCTGCGGCCGGACCTGATCCTCTCCAACCAGACCCGCGACGGCGACCGGTACGAGCAGCTGCGGGCGATCGCCCCGACCGTGCTCACCCAGACCACCGGGGCGCCCTGGAAGGCGAACTTCCAGCTGCACGCCCAGGCGTTGAGCCGGGTGGCGGCCGGGGCGGCCTTCGTCGCCTCGTACCAGAAGCACGCCGGGCAGGTGGCGGGGGCGCTGGCGGCGGCGAAGCTGTCCGGGCGCAAGGTGAGCCTGGTGCGGTTCACGGAGGGCGGCGGGATCCGGCTGTTCGGGCGCCAGAGCTTCCCCGGCAGCGTGCTGGCCGACGCCGGGGTGGGGCGGCCGGACGCGCAGAACGTCGACCAGTCCGACTTCGAGATCCCGCTCGACCAGATCGGCAGGGCGGACGGCGACCTGCTGCTGTACGCGACCTACGGCGACCCGGAGAAGGCGGGCGAGGAGGCGGCACTGGCGAGCCCGGGGTGGCAGGGCCTCGGGGCGGTCAAGGCACACCGGGCGTTCCCGGTGGACGACCAGCTGTGGTTCCAGGGGATCGGGTACACGGGGGCGAACTTCGTGCTGGACGAGCTCCAGCGCTTCCTCGGGGCCTGATCGGGGCTGGGGCTGGGGCTGGGCCCGAGTCGGGAACGGCATGGGCGCGGCCTCCTCCGCCCACTGACGATTAGTCGACATCGTCGGGTTGTGCAGCCGACCGTCGCTTCCGCCACAATGGCGCCGCCCATTCACACCGTTTCGTCCGGGGGACACCACCATGTCAACTGCGGTAGCTCCGACCGCTCCTGCCCGCAAGGGCAAGGCCGCCGCGCTCGGCTGGCTGATCAGCATCGCCTTCAACGTGGTCGCGCCGATCATGATCTACAACCAGCTGCACGACCACGGCTACAACGAGTCCACCGCCATCCTGCTCTCCGGCCTCGGCCCGGTGCTCGACACGGTGATCTACCTCGCCTGGCACCGCCGGATCGACGAGTTCGCCGTCGTCTCGCTGGTCTTCGTCGCCCTGACACTGGTGGTCTCGCTGGTCGGCCCGACCGACCCGAAGATGCTGCTGGCCAAGGACTCCTTCGTCTCGGGCCTGCCCGGCGTGCTCTACCTCGCCTCGCTGGCCGCGCCCAAGCCGATCATGTTCTACTTCGGCCGCAAGTTCGCCACCGACGGCACCCCGGAGATGGTCTCCTGGTGGAACTCGATGTGGCAGTACCCGGGTTTCCGGCTGGTGCAGCGCAACCTGACCGTCGTCTGGGGCACCGCGTTCATCCTGGAGGCCGCGCTGCGGATCGTGTTCGTCTACACGCTCTCGCACGGCACGGTGGTCACCATCAACAGCGTCCTTCCGTTCGCGGTGCTCGGCGGGCTGATCTACTTCACCATCACCTACGCCAAGCGGGCCAGCGCCCGTGGCCGGGCCGCCGCCGAGGCGGCCGCGGCTGCGACGGCGGCCGCCTGAGCCGCCTGATGTTCAGTCCGAACTCGCATAGCGGGCCGGGGAGATGCCGACCGCCGCGGTGAAGTCCCGGGTGAGGTGGGCCTGGTCGGCGTAGCCGAGTTCGACGGCGAGCGCCGCCAGGTCCAACGCCCCTTCCGTCGCCGCGCGTTCGGCGGCCTCGTGGAGCCGGGCACGGCGCAGCACCCACTTCGGGGAGGCGCCGACGTACTCGGCGAACAGCCGCTGGAGACGGCGGACGGTCAGGCCCAGCTCGCGGGCCAGGTCGTCCACCCGGCGCAGGTCCGGGGAGCCGGTGATCCGCTCCACCATCGCGGCGACCTCCTCGGCGACCGGGTCGGGCGCGGGCAGGCGCGGCAGCAGGAAGGCGTCGGCCCGCGCGGCGCTCGGCCCGTCCAGGACCAGGGCGTTGGCCTCGTCCGTCCCCGGCCCGAAGTAGTCGGCGGCGGGGACGGACCGGTCGGCCAGTGCGCTCACCGCGTGCCCCGCGAAGGGCCGGAAGGCGCCGGGGCGGAACTTCACGCCCAGCACGTGCCCGGCGCCTTCGAGACGGCGGACGAAGAGCGAGCGGTCCACCCCGTAGACGCGGGCCCGCGGGGCCTCGAAGACCAGGTGGACGTTCGGGTGGGCGAGCACCTTCTGCTCGTACGGCGGCCGGCCGGCCAGGTCCCACTGGACCACCCAGTAGAACTCCACGAAGCGCGCCACGGCGGGTGCGGGGGCGAGCCGTTCGACGCTGATCAGCTCGGCGGCCCGGGCCGGGTGGAGCACGCCGCGGCCGAGGTCGGCAGGGTCGGGGGCAACCATGGGGCCAGGCTAGTCGTCGCGTTTCTTCAAGACCGGGCAGCACCCCCCGGCGCACGATCGGGGCATGAACGCTCACCCCCTGCACCCCTTCCTGGCCCGTGCCGCCGCCGTCGCCTCAGAGGTCGCCGCCGGCGTCCCGGCCGGGGCCTCGATGGACGCGCCGACGCCCTGCGGGGAGTTCGACACCCGGGCGCTGATCAACCACTGGGTGCTGTACACCTCGCACGGCCTGGAGCACCGGGCCCGGCGCCTCGAACTGCCCGCGGCACTGGTCGAGCGGGACTTCACGGCGGCTCCGGACTGGCGCGCAGGGTACGCGGCCCAGTTGGAGCGGGCGGTGGCGGCGTGGGCCGACCCGGCGGCCTGGGAGGGGGACGTCGACCTCGGCGGCTCGCCGTTCCCGGCGGTGGGGATCGCCCGGATGCTGGTCCTGGAGCTGCTGCTGCACGGCTGGGACGTGGCGCGGGCCGTCGGCGGGGCGATCGAGGTGGACGAGGAACTGGCGCTGCTGGTGGGTGAGATCGTCGCGGAGAACGCCGAACTGTTCCGGCAGTACGGCGGGTTCGCGGAGCCCGTCGCGGTGCCCGAGGACGCCTCGGCGTGGGAGCGCGCGTTGGCTGCCTCGGGGCGTGACCCGCGGTGGAAGGGCTGACCCGAGGCGGAAGGGCTGACCGGCCCGGTCAGCTCATGAGGTCGGGGGCGAAGTAGTCCCGCAGGCGGGCGATCCTGCCGTCCCGGACCCGGACGATCTGCACCAGGGAGACCGCCCTGTCCTCCTGGCCCTCGTCCCCGTCGAAGACCGTGTCGATCTCGGCGATGAACACGTCGGGGTCGGCGGTGGTGTGCAGCACGTAGGCGGACTTCTCAACGTTCGGCGGGCGGTCGGCCTTCGCCTCGCTCCGTGCGTAGTACGCCGCCATGGCGGTGCGGATCTCCTCGCGCCCCACCAGCCGCTGGGGGAAGGCGGCGCCGGCGGGCATCAGCGGTGCCTCCAGGATGCCGTCCTCGGTGAAGCACTCGGCGAGGGCGTCGGCGTTGCGGGTCATCGCACCGGCGTAGACGTAGCTCTGGAAGATCTCCTGCGGCGTGCGGGACACGGCGGCCTCCTCGGGCTCGGGCTCGGAGTTTCACTCCATCACATCGCTTGTCAGGAGTGGCATTTCAGTCGGTCCGCATCGCCGCCGTGAGCTTGTCGTGGAGGAGGCGCACGGCCGGGGAGTGCTGGTCGCGGCGGGCGACCAGGCCGAGGCGGGCGTTCGTGGCGGCGTCGGTCAGCGGGACGGCCCGCAGTCCGACGCCCTCCACGGCGGAGGCACTGAGCACGGCCACCCCGGCGCCGCGCTCGGCCAGGCGGAGCACCGCCGCCGGGGAGCTGGCCTCGATGTCCACGCGCGGGTCGAGGCCGAGCTGGGCGCAGGAGCGGTCGTAGGCGGCACGGAGCCCGGTGCCCGGGGAGAGGCAGAGGATCTTCTCGCCGCACAGGTCGGCGAGGGTCAGCCCGGGGCGGTCGAGGGGGTGGCCGACAGGGACGACGGCGGCGATCGGGTCGTCGACGACCACCCCGACCTCCAGGCCGGGGGCCACCTCGCCCGCGTAGCCGATCAGGGCCAGGTCGAGGGCGCCCGCCAGGACCCGGGACTGGAGCAGGTCGGAGTGCCCCTCGTGGAGGCTCAGCTCGATGCCGGGGTGGGTGCGGCCGAGGTCGGCCACGGTGTCCAGGAACGGCGGGATCGAGCAGCCCATGATCATGCCGAGCCGGACCCGGCCGCGGACGGCGTCGGCGAACTCGGCGGCGGTGTGCTGGATGGCGTCCAGGGTGGCCAGCGCGTTCTTGGCGAGCGGCAGGATGGCCTCGCCGACCGGGGTGAGGTGGACCCGGCGGCCGGTACGGTCGAGGAGATTCTGACCCAACTCCTTCTCCAGCTTGGCGACTTGGGTGCTCACGCCGGACTGGCTGACGTGCAGGCGGGCGGCGGCGGCCGTGAAGGAACCCTCGTCGACGACGGCGGCGAAGTAGCGCAGCTGGTGCATCTCCATAACTGATGATGATAGCTGGCATCGGATCTATCTGTTGGACGGATGAATGAGACGGCGGAAGGATGGAGGCATGACGACGACGAAGAACGCGCGAGAGCTGGCCGAGACCTACTTCACCGCCTGGGAGGCAGGCGACTTCGACACCCTCCGGGGCCTGCTGGCCGAGGACGTCGACTTCGTGGGCCCGCTCGGCAAGGCGGCCGGGATCGACCAGGCGCTGGGCGGGCTGCGGGGGCTCGGTCAGGTCCTGGAGAAGATCGACGTGAAGGTGCGGGTGGCGGAGGGCGACGAGGTCATCACCTGGTTCGAGCTGAACACCAGCATTGCGCCGCCGGCGCCGACGGCGAACTGGATGCACGTGGAGGACGGGAAGATCGCGCGGATCCGGGTCACCTTCGACCCGCGCGAGGTGCTGGCGGGATTCGAGAAGAAGGCCTGAGGAGGACTGGGAAGGACTGAGAAGGCCCGAGGAGGGCTGAGCGGGGCGGGCAGCAGCAGGATCGGAGGGCCGTGATCGCCGGGGGCGGTGGCGGCCCTCTTCGGCTGTGCGCGCTCAGGCGTCCTCGTCGGGCGCGGGCGGGGCCGCGCGGAGGGCGGTGACGACCCCCAGGGCGACCGTGGCGATCGCGAGGGCGAGGAGCGTCGCGAAGGCGGCGGCGATCAGGAACCGCACGGGCGCTCGCGGTCGCGGGAGTGGTCTCGGTCGCGGTCGGCGTCGAGGAGCAACGTGAGGAGGTTCAACAACGTCGACGCCGGGGCCGTGTTGAAGCAGACCAGGACGCGGCCGTCGAGGGTCCGGTCGGTGGCGGCCGAGGGGAAGATCAGGCCGAACTTGCGCCCGCGCTCGTGGAGTTCGGCGAGGAGGCTGAGGATGTGGTCCTCGGTGAAGGCCCGGATCCGGGGATCGGTCGGCTGCATCGGGTCGCGGCTCACTGGGCACCGTCCAGCTCGAACCAAACGACCTTGCCGTGCTCGCGGGGGTCGACGCCCCAGCGGGTGGTGAGGCCCTCGACCAGCTGGAGTCCGCGCCCGGACTCGGCGAGGACGGAGGGGGCGTGGAGGTCGGGGAAGAGCGGGCTCTCGTCGGAGACGGAGACCCGGAGGGTGTTGCGGGTCATAGCGAGGATCTGGACGACGGGGGCGGGGGTGTTGCCGTGGTGCCAGGCGTTCACGAGGAGTTCGGAGAGGCAGAGTTCGGCCTCGAAGATGGTGGTGGCGGGCCAGCCGAGGCGGACCATGGCGTCCTGGAGGGACTGGCGGCCGAGGGCGAGCGAGGGCGTGTTGAGGTGACGCATGGGAATTCTCCCGGGCGTGGTTGAGAGGGGGAATCCGGCGGACACACGTCGCCGTGAGCCAGGCCAGGCAGATGGGCATGGCTGCTCTGCGGCGCTTGCTGGCAAGCGTTACTGACGATCCGTCGGATCGAGGTGAGAACGACGATAGCGCACACAGTCTTTCGCTTAAGACCTTCGCGCAAAACTTCCCTCTAACGTGGGGCAGACTGGTCGCAGTACCCGCAGAGAGGACGCCATGGCCCTTCGACCGAACCCGACCCTGCGCCAACGGCGAGTGGGGACTGAGCTGCGAAGGATGCGGGAGCAGGCCGGCCTCGGCGGCAACCAGCTGGCACGCGAACTCGGCATCCACGCCGCCCAGGTCACACAGATGGAGACCGGGAAGAGCGGCATCAGCGTCGAGCGGCTGCGCACCATAGCCGCGGCATGCCTCTGCGGCAACCAGCCACTGATCGATGCCTTGGCCGACATGGTCTCGGAGCGCGGGAAGGGCTGGTGGGAGAAGTATCGCGGGACGCTTTCCACGGACTTTCTGGAGATCGCCGAGCTTGAGGCGAACGCGCACAGCATCTCGACCTGGGCCACGACTTACGTCCCGGGCCTGCAGCAGACCGAGGACTACGCGGCTGCGATGTTCTCACGCTTCACTCCTTCGCCTCCCAGTCACGACCTCGACGCACGGACGTCCTTCCGTATGCAGCGGAAGGAGGCTGTTCGACATGGCAAAACACCGTACGCGTCGTTCATCCATGAAGCAGCGCTGCGAATGCAGTTCGGAGGACCCCGGGTCCTCGCCGATCAGCTGAATCATCTCGTCGATGACTCGCTGGCTGGTCGAATCTCCGTCCGCGTAGTGCCCTTCGACCTCGACACCTTTCCCGGTGGCGGCGAGAACATCATGTTCATCGAGGGCCCCGTGCCCGAACTCGCCACACTCCAGATGGATACTGCAATGGGCAGCATGTACTTCGACGCCCAGCCGAGCCTGACGCGCCATCGAGATGTGTTCGCACGCCTAAACTCCGTTGCGCTCTCCGAGCCCGAGTCGCGGGAGTTCATTCGATCCATCGAGTATGAGATGCGAGGCAAGTATGCGTGACTCCATGTGGCAGAAGTCCAGTTACAGCGGGGCTTCGAACGAGTGCGTGGAGGTCCGTATAGCCAGCGGGGCCGTCGAACTGCGCGAGTCCGACGAAGGCCGCCTCGTCCTCCGCACCACACCGGCCGCCCTCGCCGCGCTCCTCCAGGGCATCAAGGCCAGGGAGTTCGACCACCACGCCTAATCTCCCAGCCCTTCGCGCGCCCACCGCGCGGCGGGCCGACCGAGCCAAGGAGGACCACGTGCACGACCCGGCCTGGCAGAAGTCCAGCTACTGCGGAGCTAACGACACGTGCGTCGAGGTCCGAACGGTTGGCAGCGCCATTGAAATCCGGGAATTTGACGAGAGCCACCTCGTCCTCCGAACCACCCCCGCAGCCCTTGCCGCCCTCCTCCAGGGCATCAAGGCCACCGAGTTCGACCACCACGCCTAATCTCCCAGCCCGCCGCGCGCCGACCGCGCGGCGGGCCAGCCGATCGGAGGAGGACCATATGCGCGACTCGGCATGGCAGAAGTCCAGTTACAGCGCCTCAGGCAATGAGTGCGTCGAAGTCCGTACCGTGGGCCGGCTGATCGAACTCCGTGAGTCCGATGAGGGCGACACCATCCTCCGCACCACCCCCGACGCCCTCTCCTCCCTCCTCCAGGGCATCAAGGGCGGCGAGTTCGACCACCCCGCCTAACAGCCCCAAGCCACCGGAGCAGGAAGTCGACCCCGCCGACTTCCTGCTCCGCTCCCTCCCGCCGCAGAGGCCATTCGAAAGCGCTTCGACAGTCCTTCGAAAGAGGTTCGACAGTCCGCAGGTGAAAGACCTGTGTCCTCCTGCGCAGAGCCTTGCTGTGGGCAGATCCCACCATTACTACTGTCCTCAGCCGCAAGCGCTTCGACACTTCGCGCCTGCGTGAGCCCGGACCCGCTGGCGGGCGCCACCTCGCTGCCGCCAGATCCCCCCACCCACCAAGCCGGGTCCGGGACCACCCCCACCGCCGTCCTTGGAGGGACACATGAGATGGCACACCCGTAAATCCATCACCAGCACGTCGGCCAGGTTCGGTCGGCTGGCCCTGACCGGCGCCGTGATCGCCGGGTTCCTGAGCCTCGCGTCTCCCGCCCACGCCCAGGTGTCCTCCACCTGCGACAAGGGGGGCCAGTACACCCAGGGCAGTTGGACGATCTACAACAACATCTGGGGCCAGAACGCCGGTTGGCAGTGCCAGACCGTCAACAGCATCAAGTCCTGGTACGTCGACGGCAGCCAATCCGGCGGCGGGATCAAGTCCTACCCGAACACCGGGGTCCGGCCCCGGACGCCGCTGTCGCAGCTGAACTCGGCGGGCTTCTGGTACAACACCTCGTCCGCTCCCGCCTCCGGCAGTGACTGGTGGGACTGGACGAGCGACTTCTGGTCGACCGGCAACCAGGACGAGATCATGGTCTTCACCAGCTGGTACCCGACCGCGGGCGGCTGGGGCAAGCAGATCGCGTCCAACGTGACCATCGGGGGCATCCTGTACTCGCAGGTCTGGCAGGCCGATCCCGGCTGGAACGTCCTGCAGCTCATCCCCGCCCAGCAGAGCACCTCCGGCACCATCGACGCCTCGGCGGTCTGGCGCTGGGCCGCGTCGTGGAACCTCCTGCGCAACACCACCTTCGACACGATGCAGTTCGGCATCGAGATCACCTCGACCAGCGGCGTGCAGAAGCGGTACTCGCTGAACTCCTACAGCGCCTGGTGGAACAACACCTCCGGCGGCGGTTCGAGCATCTAGCCGCAAGGCGCCCGACACGGGGCGAGCCCCAGGCCACCGGCCTGGGGCTCGCCTTTCCCTTCCTGCTCCGGATTCCCGCCGCCGGTGGCTACTTGAGCGGCGTGCCGCCCGAGTTGCGGTACGCGGTGGTCCTGTTGATCAGGTTGCCGCCGTCGGACTCGACCGTGGTCTGTTCCTGCTGGCCCGGGCCGAACAGGAGGGCGGCGACGTGGGCGTTCGCCACCTGGTCCATGTGCGAGAGGAACCAGTCGACCTTGTCGTCCTTGTAGTGGCCGAAGGTGTTGTTCTGCGCCGTGTTGCCCAGCGGGATCTGCCACAGCACGACCGGCTTGCCCACCGACTCGGCCATCGTCCTGAACCACCCCATCATGGCGGTGGCCTTCTGGTCGTTCCAGAAGGTGTCACGGCCGCCGTTCGCCGGCTGCGCGTACCAGCCCGCGTCGCGGTCCACCACGTCGGCGACCAGGAAGTCGGCGTTCTTCGCCCCGAGGTCCGCGTAGTCGTTGACGCACTTCTGCGTGTTGCTCGACCAGTCCCAGCAGGTGAGGTGGAGCCCGGCGCCGGTGTTCGGCGCGTACTTGTGCACCATCGAGATCAGGCACTGGGCCAGGCCGACGGCACTGTTCTCCTGCGATCCGCAGTCCGTCGGGTTCGCGGCCCTGACCTGCGCGGCGATCTGGTGCGGGTTGCCGAGCGACCGGACGTAGCCCCAGAAGTCGGGCTCGATGTCGATCGAGTCCTGCGCGTTGCCGATCTTCTGGAGGAAGAAGCGGTAGTCGTTCATGTAGCGGGTGAGCAGATCGGTCCGGTTGATGGCGACGACCTCGCCCGGACCGTCGCCCTGGCCCGCCAGGTCTCCCAGGTCGCGCAGCGAGTACCAGGTCCAGAAGAACTTCTGCGGGCGCGACTTGCCCTGGTACATCGCCTTGGTCACGTGGTCGTCGTTCCAGCTCACGTAGAAGCCGGGCGCCGTGGTCTCGCCGCTCCAGCAGCCCCACCAGCTCGACCACGAGGCCTTGCAGAGCGAGGCCGAGTAGTAGTCCGACGAGGGCGCGGGCTGGCTGTGCACGTAGGCGTAGCGCACGTCGAACGGCGCGGCGGTCGCCGAGGCGTCGTTCATCATGCCGCCGATGAGCACCGTGTTGCTGCCCATGAAGCTCTTCGTCGAGCTGCTGCCGCCTCCGGTGGCCGGGGACGCCGGGGACGCCGGAGGCGCCGACGCCGGGCGGGTACCGCTCGGAGCCTGGCTCGCCGGAACACTGCCGCCCGACGTGGCAGGCGTGGTCGGCTTGGTGGACGCGGTGGGCGCGGTGGGCGCGGCACTGCTGCCCGAACTCCCCTCGTTCCCGGTGCTGCTGGCACCACCGGCGCCGCCGGCGCCACCGGCCGGAACGAGCTGCCACTGCTGCTGGGGGCCGTTCCAGTCGTGGTACTGGGCGATGCGGCTCCCCTCGACCTTGGAGCCGCCCGGGACCTCGACGGCCTTGCCGTTGAAGCGGTTGACCAGACGCACGTAGCCGTCCGACGACTTCTCCAGGTGGAACTGCTGGTTGGCGCCGTTCAGGTCGCTCCACTGCACCAGCTCGGCACCCTCGGTGGTCGACCAGTTGTAGTCGTCCAGCACCTTGCCGGAGTTCCGGTTCTGCAGCCGGTAGTTCCCGTCACCCGCGTCGATGAACTTCCACTGCTGGTTGGTCCCGCCGTTACGGCTCCACTGCGCGAGCGGAGCACCGTCGTTGGTGGCGTAGGCGGGGGCGTCCAGCGCCTCGCCGGTGCTGCGGTTGACCAGCACGTACCAGGCGTTGGTGTCCACGGTCCCCGCCGAGGCCGTGTTGACCACGACCACGGAGCCGCCCACGACCGCCAGGCCGACGGCCGCCCAGAAACCGCGGCGCTGGTACAGGCGACGGCGGCGATGCGTCTGCCGCCGGCCACCGGGAGACGCCTCGGCCTCCGCCGGCGCCTCCGACGACGTGGATGGGCGAGGGAACATGTCGATGCTCTCTTTCAGCCGTTGCCTCCGACCGGACCGCCTGTCCGGACACCACCCAGTTGTCACCGCCCCCGGAAAGGGTTGCCGCGGACCGCGAATATTTTTCGAGCAGGAAGTCGACCCCGCCGACTTCCTGTTCCGCGCCCTCCCCCATGCTGGCCACCATGAAGATCGCTGCCGCCCAGCTGACCTGCGCCCCTGCCGACATCCCCGCCAACGTCCGCCAACTCGTCGCCCTCGCCGAGCAGGCCCGCGCCCAGGGCGCCGAGCTGATCGTCTACCCCGAGTTCGCGCTCACCGGCTACGAACTCGAAGCCCTCGCCGCCGACCCCACCCTCTGGGTCACCCCGGACGACCCCCGCCTCGCCCCGCTCCGGGCCACCGGCATCGCCGTCGTCCTCAACTGCGCCGTCCCCACCGACGGACCCCGGCCCGCCATCGGCACCTACGTGTACGGGCCCGACGGCGCACTGATCACCACCTACCTCAAGCAGCACCTCTACGAGAACGAGCAGGGCACCTTCACCGCGGGCGACCAGGACGGCCGCTTCGAACTCGGCGGCCTCCGCTTCGCCCTCGCCACCTGCTTCGACAACCACTTCCCCGACCTCACCGGCCGGGGCGGCACCGACGGCTGCGACATCCACCTCGCCAGCTCCCTCTACGGCACCGGCGGCGGCATCCACGAGCGCGCCACCGTCTACCCGGGTATCGCCCGGCAGACCGGCATGCACGTCGTCCTCGCCAACCACGTCGGCCCCTCCGGCCCCTGGACCGGCTGCGGCGGCGCCGCCCTCTGGTCCCCCGCCGGCACCCCCCTCGCCGAGGCCGACGACCACACGGCGACGGTCGCCGTCGCCGACATCCCGTAACGGAGACGGCCCCTGCCGGGCTCAGCCGCCCCCGCCCCCGGCAGCTGAGCCCGGGACGACAGCGAACAAGGGCGGCCGCGCACTCCGAGGCACCGTCCCCCGGGCCTCAGCGACTCCGTCGAAGTGCCTGACCGGCGCGAGCGATCACCCGGTGGGCCGCCGGCCCGTAGACGGCACTCTCCTCCAGGGCCTCCCACGCCCTGAGGTGAAGTGCGACGTCCGACGGATCGTCCAACCACATCTCCGCGTGCCAGGACTCGGTGATGACCAACGCGCCGTCGTGGATCGAGAATCCGACTCCTGCGGGCACTGCGAGATCGGCGTCGAACGGCACGATCCCGAGTCGAACGTTCACCCGCGCCAGCAGCGGTACCAATGCCTCCAACTGGTCTGCCAACACAGCCGGAGGACAGAGCCGAGAGACGAGAGCCCCTTCCCACACCAGGAAGTGAAACGATCGCGCCCCGTCCCGGAGTGCGAGCTTGCGCTCCATGCGGGCCGTCACCGCGGCCTCGACATCGCGAACCGACAGATGGATCCTGGTGTACCGGGTGAGCACCTCCCGCGCGTAATCAGCGGTCTGCAGCAGACCCGGAACGAGGGTCGGGTCGAACGACCGCCGGTCCTTGGTCCGTCTGCCCTGCGCGGCGTGGGCCTCCTGAACCGGCCGGACACCACCGGCCAGTTGGCGCCGCCACGAACGGTACTGCGTCTCCAGTGTCCGAAGTCGACCCACCAGCTCGGCACCCGCATCCGGCCGTCCGACCGCCTCGGCCCATGCCACCGCATCCGCCGCCGTGGGCGACTGCCGACCGGTCTCCACCTTGCTGACCTTCGACTGCGGCCAACCCAGCCGCAAGGCCAGCGCACGCCCCGACAGGCCGCTCTCGGTGCGGAGTTCACGCATCCGGGCACCGAGAGCCACCCGCGCCTGCTGGAAGTCGGTGCTCACATGGCGGAAGGTACCTGAGCCAGGAACTCCCTGTAGCGGATCGCGTGGTGCCAGGCCGCGTCGCGCGCCTGGCAGGCGCGGAGGACCTCCAACGGGTCGGTGACCAACTCCATGCCGATGGTGCGCTCGCCCTCGAAGTGGAAGCGGGCGACCGTGCGGGAGTCGAACAGCCAGAAGTCCGACAGCCCACCCAGTCCGGCCGCCTCGGCATCCGCACGCCACATGCAGCGGATGTCCTCACCGGCCGCGACGTTGGTCCGGGCGCACGCGAGCAGGTACCGCTGCCCCTCGGTCGGCGGGTTGTCCACCAATCGCACCCGCTCGAACCGCTTCCCCTTGCCGACCATGCGGCGGACGTTGTCGAACCAGGGATGCCCGACCTCACCAGCGGTGTCGCCCGTGCGGAGGAACTCGGCGTAGGAGGGCATCTGCTGGTCGGAGAGGTAGCCGGTCATGGTCTCCAACCGCCAAGCAGTGTGCTCGAATCCATCGTTGATGAACTCATTGATCTTCTGCTGAGGCACGAACTCCGGCACGACCGTCGACTCCTTCGGCGCGAACCTCACGAGCAGTTCGCGAGGCACGACTACGAAGCCTTCATCCTGCTTCACATACTTGAGCTGCGCCACATCCTCGGGATCCGTCACGGCATCTCCCTGCACCACGACTTCGCCGGTGTCGACGTCCTCGTACAGCGTCGGGCAGTCCCCGACTCCCGAAGTGCTACCAAGGACCCGCAGTCGCCTCGCCATGGCCATTCCTCTCTCCCAACGACCAGAGGGATCCCATGATCGAGGCCAACTCGCCGACTGTCAGAGGCTATTCTCGATTATTCCCGGCCGACGGAAGACCCGTCCGGAGCTGGACGAGAACCGTTCGAGGCTGCTCGAAATCCTTGCGGATCTCGACTGCCGGATGCCGGAATACTCAAGAATCACCGACCCCTCTCCTCCCTGCCCCCGCCTACCTTGCTGGTCGAGGGCGGCCTTCCGCGCCGCCCCTGAAAGGGGAATCACATGCCCATGTCCAGCGACGGCAAGCACGGTGGCGGGTCCGGGTCCGGCAAGGGGGGCGGGCAGCAGGACGACTCCCGGGCCGTCACCTCCTGGGCCACCGTCGACCGGGAGCCCGGCCGGACCGCCTACGAGGTGGTGCAGTCCGGCCCCAGGCGGCTCTGGGACGAGGTCGAGGCCGCCTGGGGCCGGTGGGACGCGCACGGCCGTCCGGGCTTCGAGCGGTTCGGGCTCACCGTCTCTCCCGACGGCCAGGCGGTGTGGCTGGACACCCCCGACTTCCCGGTGCAGCAGTGGCCCTGACGAGGTGTCGGCGAATGGGCGTGCCGAGCGCGGTCGGAGTCCGGTAGCGTGCACGAAGGAGTGCCGGGAAGCCTGGTCGGCGAGCAAGGGACAGTTGTGTCCGCTGGCCGGTCCGGGGGTGGTGTGCGTGGCGCTCGACGCGAAGTCCGCCGGCGCGCCGTCGGCCCGGCCACAGCCGCGGACCGGGGGGAGAACCGTCATGATCCACCGTTCCGCACCGACACCGTGGACCCGCACCGGCGGCGTGCTGCTCGCCGCGGCGGCGCTGGTCCCGGCAGCGGCAGCCTGGCACGTGCTCACCGTCACGGTTCCGTACGAGACCGAGCAGTACCGCTCGTACGCCGCCGCCCCGGCCTGCCCGGCCGGGAGCCCGGGCGCGGCGGTCGAGGAGTGCGTGCGCACCGCGCCGTTCACCGTCAGCGGCACGGTCGTCCGGAACGCGGGCAAGAGCTCCGTGTTCCGGGCGACGCTGGACGGCGCGCCGTTCTGGAGCGGCGAGGTGGGGTTCGGCGACGCCGGGCCGGTGCTGGAGGCCTTGAAGCCCGGTGACCGGGTGGACGGCACGGTGTGGCGCGGCCGGGTGATGCGGCTGGAGCGGGCCGGTGTCGCGCAGGCCTCCTACGACGAGCCGCTCGACGAGGTGCAGTTCACCGCCGGGGTGGGCACCCTCGCCGCGCTGCTGGCGGTGCTCACCGCGGCCCTGGGCGTGCTGATGTTCAACGGCCGCCCCGGCATCGCCGCCCTCGCCCGGTCGCTCTTCCTCTGCAGCCTGCTGACCTGCGGTGTGCCCGCGCTGCTCGCGTACCTGGTGGAGCTGCCGTGGTGGACGGTGCCGGTCGCGGCCGTCCCGGCCACGCTGCTCGCGGCGGGAACGGTGTGGCGCCGGCACAGCGGGAACGGCCCGGGGGAAGCCCGGCGGCCCCTCAACTCCCGGAGCGGATCGGCTCGCCGGTCCGGTGCAGGTGGGTGATGATCTCCCGGTACGAGCGGAGCAGGCCGACCTCGTAGTACGGGATGTCCTTCTCCGCGCAGAACTCCCGGGTGATCCGGGCGGCCCGCCCGAGCGCGGGGGTCGGCATGCTGGGGAACAGGTGGTGCTCCACCTGGTAGTTGAGGCCGCCCATCAGCGCGTCGAGGATCGGGCCGCCGCGGACGTTGCGCGAGGTGAGCACCTGGCGGCGCAGGAAGTCGAGCCGCATCCCGGGCGTCACCATCAGCATGCCCTTGTGGTTCGGCGCGAAGACGCAGCCCAGGTAGACGCCGAACAGCGCCTGGTGCACGGCGACGAAGGCCACGGCCTTGCCGAACGGCAGCGCGCCGAAGACCAGGCCGAAGTAGGCCGCGAAGTGGACGACCAGCAGGACGCCCTCCAGCACCGGCCGCTTCACCGCGGGGCCGCGCAGCGCGCGGAAGCTGTTGAAGCTGAGGTTGAGGCCCTCCAGCAGGAGCAGCGGGAAGAACAGGTACGCCTGCCGGCGGCCGATGAAGCGGGCCAGTCCGCTCGCCTGCCGGGCCTGCCGCTGGGACCAGACCACGAGGTCGGGCGAGACGTCCGGGTCGCGCTCCTCGTGGTTGGGGTTGGCGTGGTGGCGGGTGTGCTTGTTCATCCACCAGCCGTAGCTCATGCCCATCAGCAGGTTGGCGGCGATCCGCCCGCCGATCTCGCTGGGCGCCCGCCGGGTGAACACCTGGCGGTGCGCCAGGTCGTGCGAGAGCAGGGCGACCTGGGCGAAGACGACGGACATCACGGCCGCCAGGGCGAGCTGCCACCAGGTGTCGCCGATCGCGTACAGGGCGCACCAGCCGTCGACGAACGCGAAGAGCACCAGCCCGATGCGGGCCGCGTAGTAGCCGGGGCGGCGCTCCAGCAGGCCCTCGGCGGCGATCCGGCGGCTCAGCTGGGCGAAGTCGCTGCCGCCGCCGCCCTCCGGCTGCGGGGCGGCGGCCGCCGGAGCCGGCGCGGCCTTGGTCATCGTCACGGGCTGTGTGGGCATGCCCCGAGTCTGCTGGGCCGGGCACAGCCGTAGAACGGGGAAAGCACCCTTCCCGTACGGGTGTTAACCCCCGCAGCGGGAGGGGTGTCAGCAGGCCCGGGGGCCTGGGCGCATCCCGCAGCCGGTTGATCCACCCGGAGCCCTGCCCGTACTGTCGGCTCGCGGCGGCATCGGGGACGTCGGGGGCGTCGGGGACGTCGGGGCGATCGAGAGCGGGGCGGGGCCGTGACCGAAGAGGCGACACCAGGACGGCTGGTCGGCGGTCGCTACCGGCTCGTCCGGCAGCTGGGGGCCGGCGGCTTCGGGCGGGTCTGGCAGGCCCACGACGAGACGCTGGGCATCGACGTGGCCGTCAAGCAGCTGTGGCTGCCGCCCGCGACCTCCGAGGGCGAGCGGGCCGAGCGGCTGGCCCGGGCCGAGCGCGAGGCGCGCAACGCCGCCCGGCTGCGCGACCGGCCGCACGTGGTGGCCGTCCACGACGTGCTGGTCGAGGACGGCATGCCGTGGATGGTGATGCAGCTGGTCCCGGGCGGCTCGCTGAGCGACCGGCTGGCCGCGCACGGGCCGCTGCCGGTCGAGCGGGTGGCCGACGTCGCCCGTGCCCTGCTGACCG
Source organism: Kitasatospora sp. NPDC059827 (assembly GCF_042731675.1). Classification (NCBI taxonomy): domain Bacteria; kingdom Bacillati; phylum Actinomycetota; class Actinomycetes; order Kitasatosporales; family Streptomycetaceae; genus Kitasatospora; species Kitasatospora sp. NPDC059827. The sequence goes on from NZ_JBHWIV010000016.1 coordinate 118,945, forward strand.
CCCTCGGCGCCGCCCACGCGGCCGGGGTGGTGCACCGGGACGTCAAGCCCGCCAACGTGATGCTCGCCGACGACGGCGAGGTGCTGCTCGCGGACTTCGGGATCGCCGTCCACCAGGCCGACACGACGCTCACCGCGACCGGGGCGTTCGTCGGCTCGATCGAGTACATCGCGCCCGAGCGGGCGCGCGGCGTGGACGGGCAGGCCGCCTCGGACCTGTTCTCCCTCGGCGTCACCCTGTACCAGGCGGTCGAGGGCGTCTCACCGTTCCGCCGGGACTCGGCGACGGCCTCGCTCACCGCCGTACTGTTCGACCCGCCCGCGCCGCCGCGCAACGCCGGCCGGCTGGCGCCGCTGATCCTGGCGCTGCTGGCCAAGGATCCGGAGCAACGGCCCGGCACGGCACAGGCGTTGGCGATGCTCGACCGGTCCGTCCCGGACCTGCCCACTGCCCTGGACCAGCCGACTGCCCTGGCGCCGCCCACTGCCCCGGACCAGCAGCTCCCGGCCGCGACCACTGAGGGCTGGGCGGACGATCTCGACGTGACGCCGGCATCGGAGGCTCCGTCGCGCCCCTACCTGACGATCACGGTCGCGGTCGCCGTGGTCGCCATCATCGCCGGAGCGATCTGGCTGCTGGCGGCCTCGCGCCCCGAGGACGACAAGACCAAGCAGCCCGCGACCGGGGTGGGAGCCGTCTTCCCCGCTCCGGCGTCGGGCAGTCCCGGGATGAGCCCGTCGCAAGGCTCACCGGCCGGCCTTCCGGACCTCCCCACCCCCTGCAACGTCTCCTCCACGGCCACCGCCAAGCTCGGGCTCACCCAGCGGGGCCAGGAGGACGTCAAGCCCGAGCGCCGCCGGTGCGACTGGTGGACCGACGGCTCCTCCCGACTCCCGTACAACTTCGCCAGTGCGCAGACCTACCGGGGCCCGTACAGCGGCAAGCCGGGCGCGCAGCCGGTGCGGATCGCCGACGCCGTGAACGCGCAGGAGTACCTCGACGACAAGCCCAGCAACAACGGCATCGCCTACTGCCGCGTCGAGTGGCCCACGGGCGACGGCGGCTACGCCTCGGCCGTGATGCAGTCCCCCAAGGGCTCCGACTCCAGCCATCTCTGCGAGTTCACCGAGGAGTGGGCGGACGGGCTGTACGAGAGCCTGGCCGACGTAGCGCGCCCGACCGCGCCCGCTGATGGGGGCACGACGGCTGTACCAGTGCCTGGCTCACCAGGGCGCTAACCGCGCGGCGCCAGGAACAGCTCGTCCAGGTGGTGGGTGAGGACGGCCAGCGCCTGCTCGCCGGTGCGCTGGCCGCCGAGGACGCTCGACCCCAGCCCGTTGACCATCGCCAGCAGTCCGGCGGCGGCCATCTCGACGTCCCGCCCGGGTGCGATCGTTCCGGCCGCCTGAGCGGCGCGCAACTGCTTGACCAGGAAGCCCTCCAGGACGACGGGCGGCTGCGCGGCCCGCTGCTCCAGCACCTCGGGGTCGCCCAGCACCAGCGTGTAGTACGCCGCGTACGTCCGGGTGATCCGGCGGCTCTCGGCGTCGGTCGGCAGGATGCAGGAGAGGATCGCGGTCACCACCTCGCGCGGGGCGCGGGCCTCGCCGATCCAGCGCTCCATCCGGGCCTGGAGCTGGGTGCCGAGCCGGGCCAGGGCGTCCAGCAGCAGGCCCTGCTTGGTCGTGAAGTAGTACTGGACGAGCCGGAGCGAGACGCCGGCCTCGGTCGCGACCGCCCGCATGCTGGCCGACTGCAGGCCCTCGGTGTCGGCGATGCGCAGCAGGGCCTCGGCGATCTGCCGTCGGCGCTCCTCATGGTCGACCTTCTCGGCCACGGTTCGGCCTCCCTTGTCCCGGTGCACGTTGGTACACACGTATCATGCATGTGATACACATGTACCATGCGAATCAGCGAGTTCACGAACGGCAAGGCCGAAGCCCGCTTCCGCACCGCCTACGAGCACGCCCTGACCCGCCTCTGGCCCGGGCAGCGCACCGCGACGACCGTGCCCACCGCCTTCGGCGCCACCCGCGTCCTGCGCGCCGGCCCCGCCCACGGGCAGCCGGTCGTCCTGCTCCCCGGCTCCGGCGGCAACGCGCTGATGTGGCACGCGTACGTCGAACGCCTCGCCCAGCGGCACCCCGTCATCGCCGTGGACACCGTCGGCGAACCGGGCGCCAGCGTGCAGACCACCCCGATCAGGGACGGCCACGACGCCGCCGACTGGCTGGAGGACCTCCTCGCCGCCCTCGACGTCCCCACCGCCCACCTGGTCGGCTGCTCCTACGGCGGCTGGATCGCCCTCCACCACCAGCTCCGCCACCCCGGCCGGACCGCCACCCTCACCCTGGTCGACCCGGCCGGCCTGGCCGACGTCGGCCGCCGCTTCTACACCTGGCTGATCCTCGGCGGCCTCGCCGCCCTGGCCCCGCGCGCGCTCCGCCCCCGCCTGGCCCGGGCGATCGGCAACAGCGCCATCCTGGAGGCCGAGCTGATGACCCTGATGCGCGCCTCGACCGGCTTCCGCCGCCGCCTGCCGCTGGCCACCACCCTCGACGACGCCGAACTGGCCCGCCTCGACGCGCCCGCGCTCTTCCTGCTCGGCGAGCGCAGCGCCCTGCACGACGCCCGGGCCGTCGCCGAGCGGCTGCACCGGCTCACCCCGGCCGCCCGGGTCCGGATCGTGCCCGGCGCCGGGCACTCGCTGACCACGGACGACCCGGCGACCGTCCTCGACGGGATCCTCACCATGGCGGCCTCGCAGGTCAGTTGACCGCCGCGACGACCTCGTCCGCCTTGTCGTCGTCCTCGTCCTCGTCCGCGTCCTCGTCCTCGGCCGGCCCGGGCGCGAGGACCATCGGCCAGTCCTCCTCGCAGGCCAGCAGCACCTCCAGGGGCACGTCGGCCGCCCCGGTGAACACGGCGGTGGCCTCGGAGAGCCGGGCCGGCAGGCCCGGGACGGTCACCTCGGCGGTGAGGACCACGGCGGCCTCCGGATCGAGGGCCGAACGGAGCGGAAAGTCGAGCGGGTCGACGCGCACCTGCACCAGGGCGTACGGGTAGACGGCGATCGACACCGTCAACCGGTCGCCGTCCCGGCTCTGCTCGGCCCAACCGTCGGTCGCCAGCAGGAAGAAGGCCCGGTCACCCTCGTAGCAGTACGAGCCGAGCCGGTCCAACGCCCGTTCACCCGGGGTGCCGTCGGGGTCGACGACCAGGACGGCGACGTGCGCCCCCCGGTCGCTCGGGTCGAGGTCGGAGCGGACGTACAGACGGGCCACCGGGCACCTCCGGGTCGCGGAACGGGATCGGGCCCGTCACCGTACCCCGCAAGGGAGTTGGGCGACGGGCCCGGGGGCCGCGCTACGGTCAGGCCGCCGCCCGGTCCGCCGCCTCGCGCCGCGCCACCACCTGCCGCCGGACCGCCCAGACCGCCCCGCCGAGCACGAAGCCGTAGACCGACACCAGCCCGTGGCCGTTCTCCTGGGCGAACCACATCGCCAGGCCGAGCGCCGGGACGCCGGCGGCCAGGGCGATCTCCTTGGGGAGCCGGGTGCGGGTGAGGAAGGCGAGGGCCAGGGTGGCGCCGAGGAAGTAGGTGGCGCCGGAGCTGCCGGCGAAGTTGCGGGGGTCGGTGCTGGGGCCGCCGCCGATGCCGAACAGGGTGTCGATCCGGCCGGGCAGCAGGATGCCGGCCAGGAAGAAGCCGAGGGTGAGCGTGCCGCCCCAGTACCACTGGGCGAGCGCGGCGACGGCGGCGAGGGTGACGAGGTTCCACAGGCCGCCGAAGAGGCCGCCGTTCTGCATGAACACCGAGGTGTACTCGCGCCACCAGCCGGACCGGGCCGGGTCCGCGTCCAGCGCGTCCATGGCGCCGGACCACACCAGTTGGAGCAGCACCCCGCCGACGGCGACGGCGGTCAGGGCGATCGCCGCCCACGGGAGCGACCGTCCGCGCAGGGTGTCGCGGCCGACCACGCCGAGCCCGCAGTTGACCATCATGACCATCAGCGCAGCCGTGGTCACGTTGAAGACGATGGCGTCCATGACTGGCCCTCCCCCCGGTTCCGACGTTTTCCAACGCCGTTCGAAAACCTGATGGGGCAAAGCTAGCACAGTTTTCGAACAGTGTTGGAAAACGATGTACGGTGGACCGCATGAAGCTCACCAAGGAGCGCATCGTCGACGCCGGCATGGCCGTGTTCGCCGAGGTCGGCTACCAGAACCTGTCCATGCGCCAGGTCGCCGAACGCCTCGACGCCCACGCCGGCAGCCTCTACTACCACGTGCGCGGCAAGGACGAACTGCTCGCCCTGATGGCCGACCGGATCAGCCGCCGCGCCTACGACGCGGGCACCGCCGCCCTCGCCGCCCTCCCGCCCGACGCCCGCTGGCAGGACCGCGTCGAGGCCCAGGCCACCACCCTGCGCCACGAGATCAAACAGCACGCCGGCGGCGCCCAACTCCTCGCCGAGAGCCCCGGCGTGCTCAGCACCGGCGGCCTCTCCCTGATGGAACGCCTGCTGCGCACCCTCCTCGACGCCGGCCTGCCCGCCGAGCACTGCGGCACCGCCGCCGACACCCTGCTCAGCCACGTCACCGGCTTCGTGCTCCAGGAGCAGAACCAGCCCGCCGCCCCGCCGACCGTCACCGCCGAGCTCTACGCCGACCTGTGCGAACGGTTCCCGCTGGTCATGGGCGACCTGATCCCGCGCATCGGCCAGGACGAGAAGTACGTCCGCAGCATCCGCCTGCTCTGCACGGGCTTCACGGCGCTCTGCTGAGCCGCCGGGCCGCCCCCGGGCTCGGGGGCGGGCACGGGGGCGGCCCGAGCGCTCAGCCCTGCTGCTGCGGCGGCCGGCGGCGCATGCTCAGCAGCAACAGCACCACCGCCGTCAGCACCGCCGCGGTGCGCAACACGCCCGGAGCCATCGACCAGCTGAACTGCCCCAGCGGGGAACCGGTCTGCACCCCGCCCCCACCACCGCCCGCCCCCTGCTTGGCCGTTCGCATCGCGAACAGCGCGGTCGCGCTCATCGTCACCAGCGGGATCCCAAGGATCACGAACTTACGCGTCAGATCGGAGAGTTGACGGGACAGGTAGCCGAGCCCCCAGCCCGCCAGCATGGCCGGGAAGAACCCGGACACCGCACCGCCGACCAACAGCCCGCAGGACAACAGGATCAGCGGGGACGGCCTGCGGGCCCCCTGCCCCGCGGCGGCCTTCGCGGCCTTCGCCTGCGCGGCCTTGGCCTGCGCCTTCCGCTGCCGCTTCGACGGACGCGCCGGCCGCCCACCGGCCTGCCCGGCCGGTCCCCCGGCCTGCGCCGCGTCCTGCGTCGCCTCCTCCGCGCGCTGCTCGGGGATCGGCTTCGGCACCGGCCGCGGCGCGTCCGAGAAGTCGAGCATCGTCATCGTCCACGGGCTCGAACTCTGCACCGTCGGCGGCGGGATCGACTCCGCACCGGCTTCGGGCGAGGAGACGCCCGGCAGGTCCAGCGACACGTTCGGAATGGCGCCCGTCCTGGTGTACCCGGACGCCACCGAGGGCCCGTACACACTGTCCTCCGCCGCCGGCCCCTCGGACGCACCGGCCGGCGGAGCGGTCGGGGGAGGCGTCGACGGCGCGGCAGGCGTCGACGGCACGGCTGCGCCCGACGCCCCCGACCGCTCGCTCCACGGCCCGCTCTTGCGCCACCACTCGCCGTCCGTCATCACCGACACCCCGCCTCGCCCACGCCGTCCGCCGAACAGCGACGACCGCCCACCGAACCGCCCTCGGCGGTGACGCTACCCACCGCGCCCCGCCCGCGCGAGTCCCGCCACGAACCCCGCCGCGAACCCCGCCGCCCCCGAGCGCACCGACCCCGACCGGCCCCCGACCCGACCCCGGCCGGCCCCCGACCGGCCACAGGCCCGCCACAGGAGCACACCCCACCGTCGGCGCGCCCGACTAACCTAGGTCGAATGACCACACAGCAGGGCCCTCAACGCCAGAGCAGGACGCCCGTCGGCCCCCGCACCCTCGCCGAGGAACTGCGCGCCCGCCCCGACGACGCGCTCGCCGCCCTGCTCCGGTCCCGCCCCGACCTGCTGAACCCCGTCCCCGGCGACCTCACCCAGCTCTCCGCCCGGCTGTCCTCGCGCGCCTCCGCGCTGCGCGCCCTGGAGCGGCTCGACCGGTTCACCCTGCAGGTCGCCGAGGCCCTGGCGACCGCCCCGGACGGCACCTCCCTGGCCACCGTCCGCACCCTGCTGACCGGCCCGGCCAAGGTCAAGCCGCACCCGGGCGCCACCCCGCTCACCCCGGCCGACCGCGCCGCCGTCGCCGCCGCGCTCCCCCGCGCCGTCGCCGTCCTGCGCGACCGGGCGCTGCTCTGGGGCCCCGACAACGGCCTGCGGCTGGTGCTCGCCGTCCGCGAGGCGCTCGCCCCGACCGCCGCCAACCCCGGCCGCACCGGCCTCGGCCCGACCCTCGCCGACGCCACCACCGGCATGTCCCCGGCCCGGCTGCAGCAACTGCTCGCCTCCGCCGGGCAGCCCGCCACCCCGGACCCGGTCACCGCGGTCGCCGCGCTGGCCGCCCTGCTCACCGACCGCGCCCGCTGCACCGCCCTGCTGGACACCGCCCCCGAGCCGGCCCTGCGGCTGTTGGACCGGCTGGTCTGGGGGCCGCCCACCGGCACCGTCCCGGACGCCACCCGCCCGGTCACCGCCGAGGACGCGCAGAGCCCGGTCGAATGGCTGCTGGCCCGCGGCCTGCTGCTGCCCACCAGCCCGGGCAGCGTGGTGCTGCCCCGCGAACTGGCCCTGCACCTGCGCGGCGGCCGCACCCACCGCACCGTCGAACCGCTCCAGCCCGAGCCCGCGCCCGCCGCTCCCCCGCGCGATCCACAGGCCGTGGACAACGCCGCCGCCGGCCAGGCGCACACCGCCGTCAAGACCGTCGAGGAACTGCTCGACACCTGGGGCCTCACCCCGCCGCCCACCCTGCGGGCCGGCGGCCTCGGCGTACGCGACCTCAAGCGCGCCGCCCAGACCCTGGAAGCCACCGAGCAGCAGGCCGCCTTCTGGCTCGAACTCGCCTACACCGCCGGGCTGCTGGCCCCCGACGGCGAGGCCGACGAATGCTGGGCGCCGACCCCGGCCTACGACGGCTGGCTGCAACTGGACACCGCCGAACGCTGGTCCGTCCTGGCCGCCGCCTGGCTCACCGCCACCCGCGTCCCCGCCCTCACCGGCACCCAGGACGGCAAGGGCAAGCCGCGCGCCGCCCTCGGCCCCGAACTCGACCGCACCCTCGCCCCGTCCGTGCGCCGGGCCGCCCTCGCCCTGCTCGCCGAACTCCCGCCCGGCACCCCGGCCACCGCCGCGGAACTGCTGCCCACCCTGCGCTGGCAGCGCCCGCTGCGCGGCGGCCCCACCGGCCCGGACGGCCACGAGCTGCGCGACGACCTCACCACCTGGACCCTCGCCGAGGCCGAACTGCTCGGCATCACCGGCCGCGGCGCCCTCGGCGCCCCCGCCCGCGCCCTGCTCACCGCCGAGTCCGACCCGGCCGAGGTGCTCGCCCCGCTGCTCCCGCGGCCGCTGGACCACGTGATCCTCCAGCCGGACCTCACCGCGATCGCCCCCGGCCCGCTGCTCACCCCGCTCGCCCAGGCGCTCGCGCTCTGCGCCGACATCGAGTCCAAGGGCGGCGCCACCGTCTACCGCTTCACCCCGACCTCCGTACGCCGCGCCCTCGACGCCGGCCGCACCGCCGCCGACCTCCAGACCTTCCTGGCCCAGCACAGCCGTACGCCCGTCCCCCAGCCGCTCGCCTACCTGATCGACGACGTCGCCCGGCGGCACGGCATCCTGCGGGTCGGCGCCGCCTCCTCGTACCTGCGCTGCGACGACCCGGCCCTGCTGAACGAGGTGCTCGCCGACCGCCGCGCCGCCGACCTGCGGCTGCGCCTGCTCGCCCCCACCGTGCTCGCCGCCCAGGCCGCCCCGGACGTCCTGCTCGCCGCCCTGCGCACCATGGGCTACGCCCCGGCCGCCGAATCCGCCGAGGGCGACGTCCTGATCACCCGGCCGGACAGCCACCGCACCCCGCCCCGCAGCGCCCCCACGCCCGTCCCCGACGGGCCGCCCACCCCCGACGACACCCTGCTCGCCGCCGCGATCAAGGCCGTCCGGGCCGGCGACCGCGCCGCCACCGCCAGCCGCCGCGAGCCGACCCCCGACCCGCGCCAACTCCCCCGCACCGCCGCCGCCGAGACCCTCGCCACCCTCCAGACCGCCGTCCTGCTCGGCGAGCGGATGTGGATCGGCTACCTCAACGCCGAGGGCATCGCCAGCCAGCGGATCATCGACCCGGTGAAGGTCGAGGGCGGCTTCGTCACCGCCTTCGACCACCACGCCGACGAACTCCGCACCTTCGCCCTGCACCGGATCACCGGCGTCGCGGAACTGGACGAGTAGGACGGGAGGTGAATGGGCGTCAGTGCCCCTGCGACTCCTTCATCTTCTGCTTGACGGCCTGGTCCGCCAGGCTGCCGATCTGGCCCTGGCCGACCGGCAGCGAGCCGCCGCCGACCTGGTCGGCGATCAGGAATCCGGGGGCGGCCAGCAGCCCGCCGGGCCCCTCCCCGATGCCCGCGAGGGCGTGGGCGGAGCCGGCCGAGGAGGCGGTGGCGGCGAAGGCCGTGCCCATCAGGGCCAGGGCGGTGAGAACGCGCTTCGAGTTCTTCATGCCCGGCTCAACGAGCGAGCACGCACCGTGGTCACTCGGTGCAGTTGACGGGCCGCGCCCACGGGCGTACTCCGGGAACAGGGGGTTCTCGACAAGGAGGCACCCACCATGCTCGGTGACCGGATCGCGGAGTTGACCACCACGGAGAGCGGCCGACGGGTGCTGGCCACGGTCGGCGGGCCCGCACTGGAGGTGTCGATGACCGGCGTCGGCCAGGTGCTCGGCCACTCCGTCCGGGAGTTCGTCACCTACGAGTCCGAGCTGCGGCCCGACGGCTCGCTGTTCGGCGAGGGCCAGGGCGTCGGCATGACCGACAAGGGCGAGACCTACAGCTGGCACGGCAGCGGCATCGGCCACTTCACCCAGGGCGGGGCCGTCAGCTGGCGCGGCAGCATCTACTTCGAGAGCGCCGCCGACGCCTTCCTGCGCCTCAACGACCTGGTCGGCCTGTTCGAGTTCGACAACGAGCCCACCGGCGCGGGCCGGGCCGTGCTCTACGAATGGAAGTAGCCCGCCCACGTTCCGCGCGAAATGAGCGACACTGGAGGGTCTGCGTCAGACCCAGTCAGTCAGCCTGTCAGCCAGTGGAGGGCTCCCCCGCGTGAACGACGGACCGCTCATCGTCCAGAGCGACAAGACTCTCCTCCTGGAGATCGACCACCCCAAGGCCGCCGACTGCCGCCGCGCCATCGCCCCGTTCGCCGAACTGGAGCGGGCCCCCGAGCACGTGCACACGTACCGGGTGACCCCGCTCGGGCTGTGGAACGCCCGGGCCGCCGGGCACGACGCCGAGCAGGTCGTCGACGCCCTGGTGAAGTACTCCCGCTACCCGGTGCCGCACGCCCTGCTGGTCGACGTGGCGGACACCATGGGCCGCTACGGCCGGCTCCAGCTGTCCAAGCACCCCACCCACGGGCTGGTGCTGACCACCACCGACCGCCCGGTCCTGGAGGAGGTGCTGCGCTCCAAGAAGATCGTCCCGCTGGTCGGTGCCCGGGTCGACCCCGACACCGTGGTGGTGCACCCCTCCGAACGCGGCCAGATCAAGCAGGTGCTGCTCAAACTCGGCTGGCCCGCCGAGGACTTCGCCGGCTACGTGGACGGCGAGGCGCACCCGATCGACCTGGACGAGGACGGCTGGCAGCTGCGCCCGTACCAGTCCCAGGCCGTCGAGGGCTTCTGGCACGGCGGCTCCGGCGTCGTGGTGCTGCCCTGCGGCGCCGGCAAGACGCTGGTCGGCGCCGCCGCCATGGCCCACGCCAAGTCGACCACGCTGATCCTGGTCACCAACACCGTCTCGGCCCGCCAGTGGAAGCACGAGCTGGTCAAGCGCACCTCGCTCACCGAGGACGAGATCGGCGAGTACAGCGGCACCCGGAAGGAGATCCGCCCGGTCACCATCGCCACCTACCAGGTGATGACGACCAAGCGGAAGGGCGTCTACGCCCACCTGGAGCTGTTCGACGCCCGCAACTGGGGCCTGGTGGTCTACGACGAGGTGCACCTGCTGCCCGCGCCGGTGTTCAAGTTCACCGCCGACCTCCAGGCCCGCCGCCGGCTCGGCCTGACCGCCACCCTGGTGCGCGAGGACGGCCGCGAGGGCGACGTGTTCAGCCTGATCGGCCCGAAGCGCTTCGACGCCCCGTGGAAGGAGATCGAGGCCCAGGGCTACATCGCGCCCGCCGACTGCTGCGAGGTGCGGGTCACCCTGACCGACTCCGAGCGGCTCGCCTACGCGACCGCCGAGCCGGAGGAGCGCTACCGCTTCTGCGCCACCACGGCGACCAAGCGGCGGGTGGTGGAGGCCCTGGTCAAGAAGCACGAGAAGGACCAGACGCTGATCATCGGCCAGTACATCGACCAGCTGGACGAGCTCGGCGAGGCCCTGGACGCGCCCGTGATCAAGGGCGAGACCAGCAACGCCCAGCGCGAGAAGCTCTTCGACGCCTTCCGGAACAAGGAGATCGGCGTCCTGGTCGTCTCCAAGGTCGCGAACTTCTCGATCGACCTGCCCGAGGCCACGGTGGCCATCCAGGTCTCCGGGACCTTCGGCTCCCGCCAGGAGGAGGCCCAGCGCCTCGGCCGCGTGCTGCGCCCCAAGGCGGACGGGCACTCGGCGCACTTCTACTCGGTGGTCGCCCGGGACACCGTGGACCAGGACTTCGCCGCCCACCGGCAGCGCTTCCTGGCCGAGCAGGGCTATGCCTACCGCATCATCGACGCGGACGACGTCCTCTAGCGGGCCTCAGTACCGGACACCGTCGCGCCCGAGGAAGATCACGCGCGCGGCGGTGTCCAGCGCGATCCCGACGTTGCGCACGGCGGTGCTCAGCGGATTGCGGTGGCGGCCCTGGACGGCGGTCGCGCCGGCCGGGCCCGTACGGGGGTTGCGGTTCTCGGTGCTCATGTCCTCAACGGTAGGCACCCGGACGGCCCAGGGCATCACTCCGAAGGCCGTACCCACCAGGACGGACGTCCTCCTGCGGGTGTACGGGACCCCCGGCACCCCCTGAGACCTGCGGGGCTGGAACCCCGGGGCGCCCGGGTCTAAGATCGTCCGTCTGCCCCCTCCCGAACCGTGGTACCTGGCGCGTTTTCCGCCGGCAGCCGGGGGAGGTGCCGACCGCACGGCAACCGGTCGGCTGTACCCCACCGTGAGCTCCATCGATCCGCTGCGCCCGCCTCCGGGGCAGCCGGGAAGGTTCGCTGTGCCCGCCACCCCCACCACCGACCCGCTCCAGCGCGAGCGCGACCACCTGGCCTCGTCCCGGTCCGCGCTGCGGGCGATGCGCGAGGACGTCCAGTCCCTCGACATCCGCGACGTGACCGGCACCTGGGTCACCGCCGTCATCCTGCAGAACCAGATCGAGGCCAGGATCGCCGCCCTGGCCGACCTCTCCGACACCCCGCTGTTCTTCGGCCGGCTCGACTACCTCCACGCGGTCAGCGAGGAACTCAGCGAGGGCGGCGGCGGGGAGAACTTCTACATCGGCCGCCGGCACGTCCACGACGCCGACGGCGACCCGATGGTGATCGACTGGCGCGCACCGGTCTCCCAGCCGTTCTACCGGGCCAGCCGCAAGGACCCGATGGACGTCGAGCGCCGCCGCCGCTTCGGCTACACCGGCGGCGAACTCACCGCCTACGAGGACGAGCACCTCACCGACCCCGCCGAGCAGGAGACCTCCTCCGCCCTGCTCGCGGCCGAGATCGAGAAGCCCCGCGTCGGCCCGATGCGCGACATCGTCGCCACCATCCAGCCCGAGCAGGACGAGATCGTCCGCTCCGACATCACGGGCACCATCTGCGTCCAGGGGGCGCCCGGCACCGGGAAGACCGCGGTCGGCCTGCACCGCGTCGCCTACCTGCTGTACGCCCACCGCGAGCGGCTGGCCCGGACCGGCACCCTGGTGATCGGGCCGAACAACGCCTTCCTCTCCTACATCGAGCAGGTCCTGCCGGCCCTCGGCGAGCTGGAGGTCGCCCAGGCCACCGTGCAGCAGCTGGTCGCCCACGTCGAGGTGCGGGGCGAGGACGACCCGGAGGCGGCCCGGCTCAAGGGCGACGCCCGGATGGCCGAGGTGCTCCGCCGGGCCGTACGGGCGGGCATCACGCTGCCCACCGAGCCCTGCGTGGTGGTCCGCGGCTCCCGCCGCTGGCGCGTCCCGGCGCACGAACTGATCGGGATCATCGAGGAGTTGAAGGCCCGCGAGGTCCGCTACGGCGCCGCCCGGGACGCCCTGCCGCAGCGCATCGCGCACACCGTGCTGCTCAAGATGGAGCAGGGCGGCGAGGCCCCGGACGACCGGGTGCAGGACGCGGTGGCCCGCAACGCCGCCGTCAAGGCCGTGGTCAAGGAGTGCTGGCCCGCCGTCGACCCGGCCAAGCTGGTGCTGCGGCTGCTCTCCGACCCGGAGTTCCTGGCCGAGTGCGCCGAGGGCGTGCTGACCGCCGAGGAGCAGCGGGCGGTGCTCCGGCCCAAGCCCGGCCGCTCGGTGAAGACCACCCGCTGGACCCCCGCCGACGCCGTCCTGGTCGACGAGGCGACGGACCTCGTCCAGCGCACGCCCTCGCTCGGGCACGTGGTGCTGGACGAGGCCCAGGACCTCTCCCCCATGCAGTACCGCGCGGTCGGCCGCCGCTGCACCACCGGCTCGGCGACCGTCCTCGGCGACCTCGCCCAGGGCACCACCCCGTGGGCGACGGCGAGCTGGCCGGACGCCCTGCACCACCTGGGCAAGCCCGAGGCGCACGTGGAGGAGCTGACCAAGGGCTTCCGGGTGCCCGAGGAGGTCATCGCCTACGCCTCCCGGCTGCTGCCCGCGATCGCCCCGGGCCTGGCCCCGGCGACCTCCGTCCGCGACACCCCCGGCGCCCTGGAGATCCGCCCGGTCGACGGCTCGGAGCCGGACCTGGACGCGGCCGTCCTGGCGGCCTGCCGGGAGGCGCTGGAGCACGAGGGCTCGACCGGCCTGATCGCCGCCGACGCCCGGATCCCCCAGCTCGCCGAGCTGCTCACCGCCGCCGGACTGGCGCACCTCTCCCCCGGCACCGAGACCAGCGCCGAGAGCCGGCTGACCCTCGTCCCCGCCTCGCTGGCCAAGGGCCTGGAGTACGACTACGTGGTGCTGGACGAACCGGCCGCGGTGGTGGCCGGCGAGCCGGACGAGCGGACCGGCCTGCGCCGGCTGTACGTGGCGCTCACCCGTGCCGTCTCCGGCCTGACGGTGCTGCACGCCGAGCCGCTGCCGGAGCAGCTCGGGTAACCCGCGGAAGGGGCCGGTCCCGGCACCGGGACCGGCCCCTCCGACAGGGGTCGGGCGCCGGGGTTCAGGCGTCGATCATCGCCCGCCACTCGGCGACCTTGGCCGCGTCGACCGGCGTCAGCCAGCCGTCGGCCCGCACCGCGCCGCCGACGTGGAAGGCGTCGAAGCCCTCCGCCCGCAGCCCCTCGACGTGCTCGGCCCGCAGGCCGCCGCCGATCAGGATCCGCTGGGCGTACCCGGGCTCGCCCGCCCGGGCCAGCTCGGCGGACAGCACCTCCCGGCCGGCGTCCACCCCGGCGGCCGCGCCGGAGGTGAGGAAGGTGTCCAGCCCGGGCAGGGCGCCGACGGCGGCGCGCAGGGCGGCCCGGTCGGCGCTGTGGTCGATCGCCCGGTGGAAGGTCCAGCGGCAGCCGGCGATCGCCTCGGCGACGGCCGTGGTGGCGGCCAGGTCGACGGCGCCCCCGGCGTCCAGGAAGCCGAGCACGAACTCCTCGGCGCCCTCGGCCCGCAGCGCGGCGGCCCGGGCGCACAGCTCGTCGAGGTCGCCGGGGGCGAAGCCGTCCCGGATCCGGAGCATGACGCGCAGCGGGAGGTCGACGGCGGCCCGGATCCGGGCGAAGTCCTCGACGGAGGGGGTGAGTCCGTCGGCGGCCATGTCGGTGACCAGTTCGAGCCGGTCGGCGCCGCCGGACTCGGCTGCCTGGGCGTCCTGGGGCGTCAGCGCGATGACTTCGAAAATTGGTCTAGACATATCAGACAGCCTGCCACATCGCCCCGCCCCCGGCGAGACCCGCACCCCCGTTCCGGTCACGCCGGAGGCGGGGGTGCGGTCACGCCGGGGGCGGCGATGCGGCAGGCCTGGGGTGGAGCCGGTCACACCCGTCCCGGCACCATCCCGAAGGACTCCTGCCGACCGAACCGCCGCTCCGCCAGCGCCACCAGGACCAGCACGGCCACCACCGGCACCGCCACCGGCAGCAGGTGCGAGACCCCGCGGGCCTCCCGCCAGATGTTGAACAGGCTGCCGGGCCCGGTCAGCACCAGCACCGCCAGCCCCACCGCGGCCGGCCCCATCCGCCCGCGCAGCCCCGCGAAGGTCAGCAGGGTCGGGGCGATCAGCAGCACCACGAACCACTGGAGGTCCAGCCGGAAGCTGGTGTCGTCCCAGTCCTGGACCACCTCCAGCACCCCGCCGACGACCGCCGAGGCCAGCACCAGAGCGGCGGTCCGCAGGTTCGGCCGGGGCAGCAGGTCGGTCGGCGCGACGGCCAGCAGCAGCGCGGCCACCACGAACGGCAGCGTGGCCATCCCGATGTAGCCGAGCCACCAGACGTCGAAGCCGCCCGGCTCCCAGGCGGCCCGGCCCAGGTCGTACAGCCCGATGGCGCCCAGCAGCAGCGCGGTGACCCGGACGGCCGTCCACCGCCCCAGCAGGGCCGCCACCCCGAGCAGCAGCGCGGCCGCCGGCGGGGCGAACGCCCGGACGTGGTTGCCGAAGGAGTCGTCCCAGGCGAGCCACCTGGTGGTCCGCTCCAGGTGGGCGGCCCAGGGCACCATGGTGGCCCCGACCGCCGCACCGGCGATCATCGGCGCCACCAGCGCGAGCAGCCGTCCGGCCGCCGACCCGCCGGTCAGCCCCAGCCGCACCCGCAGCCCGTACACCGCCAGGCCGAGCACCTCCCGGGCCAGGGCCACCCGGCCGCCCGCCGCCGTCGTGTCGGCGAACACCTCGACCAGCTCCTCGCCGCGCTCGTGCCGGTAGCGCGCCGGGTAGAGCCGCAACGCGGCCCGCAGCACCGCCGAGGGCGCGGGGCCGATCACCGGCATGGTCATGAGAGTCCTCCCCCCGTCGCAGGCCGTTCCCCGGCCCTGCCCGGCAGCATCGACCGGATCCTGGTCAGCCGCCGCTCCGCCTCGGTGGCCACGGCCCGCAGCCGCCCGGCCTCGGCGGCCAGCGCGTCCCGTCCGGCCGCGGTCAGCGCGTAGCTGCGCCGGGCCCGGCCGTCCACCACCTCTTCGGCGGCGACCTCGATCAGGCCCTGGCCCAGCAGCCGGTCGAGGGCGCCGTACAGGGTGCCGGTACGCATCTTGACCCGGCCGTCCGAGATGGCGGCGACCTCCTGGATCAGCGCGTAGCCGTGTCTGGGCTGGTCGGCCAGGGCGGTGAGCAGCAGCAGCGTGGGCTCCTGCATGGAGCGTTCTGTCATACGACTACATATATCGTCAACCTACCTATAGGTCCAGCACCGGCCCGTGCCGATCCGACCAGACCGGACCCACCCCGCCCCGACCGGACCCGCCACAATGTGCCCCATGCCGACCGAGGACCTGCTCACCGCCTGGACCGCCCTGCTGCACCGCTGCGGCGCCGCCGACGCCCCCGAGCCGTACGGCCGCGAACTGCTGCGCCGCTGGTCGGACCCGCGCCGCCGGTACCACACCGCCGAGCACCTGCGCGCCGTCCTGCGCCACGTCGACGCGCTCGCCGGGCACGCGGCCGACCCCGACACCGTCCGGCTCGCCGCCTGGTTCCACGACGCCGTGTACCGCCCCGACCGCACCGAGAACGAGGAGCGCAGCGCCGCCCTCGCCGTCCGCGCGCTGACCGCCGCCGGCCTGCCCACCGAGCGCGTCGCCGAGGTCGAACGGCTGGTCCTGCTCACCGTCGGCCACGACCCGGCCCCCGGCGACCGCGACGGCGAGGTGCTCTGCGACGCGGACCTCGCCGTCCTCGGCGGCACCCCCGAGGCCTACGCGGCGTACGCGGCCGCCGTCCGGGAGGAGTACGCCTTCGTCCCCGAGCCGGACTTCCGCACCGGCCGCGCCGCCGTCCTGCGCCACCTGCTGACGCTCCCGGCCCTCTACCGCACCCCCGACGCCCACCGGCGCCTCGCCGAACCGGCCCGCACCAACCTCACGACCGAACTCCAGCACCTGGAGAACTAGCCCAGCTCCCCCACCGGCGCCACCACGGCCCCCTGCTTGCCGCACACCCAGTGCGGCTCCGGCCCCAGCTCGGGCTCCACGCCCAGCGCGTGCGGGTCCCCGTCGGCCGCGCAGCCGGTGCACAGCGGCCACCGGCCGTACGCCTCCAGCAGCGCGTCCTGGACGTCCTGGGCGACCAGCCCGAGCACGTACTCGGTGCCGTCCGGCCACTGCTCCAGCCACCAGCGGCGGTGGGTGACGGCCTGTTCCACCAGCGAGACGACGGCGGCGTCCGCCACGTCCCGCGCGGTGAGGTCGGCCAGGATCTGGGCCCGGGCGTTGTGCAGGGCGGTCTCGATGTCGTCGGAAGCCATCCGTCCATTCTCCGCGGCCCGCCCGTGGCTTCAAAACGGGCCCGGGGCCGGGAACACCCCGGGGCCGGAACGCCCCGGGGCGGAAACGCCGCGTGGGCGGCCCCCCGAAGGGAACCGCCCACGCGGACGAGGATCAGCCGATCCGATCGGAGTCCGATCAGGATCAGAAGTCCATGTCACCGCCCGGCATGCCGCCGCCGGCGGCCGCGGCGGCCTTCTCCGGCTTGTCGGCGATGACGGCCTCGGTGGTGAGGAACAGCGCCGCGATGGAGGCGGCGTTCTGCAGCGCGGAGCGGGTGACCTTGGCCGGGTCGATGATGCCCGCGGCGACCAGGTCGACGTACTCGTTGGTGGCGGCGTTCAGGCCGTGACCGGCGGGGAGGTTGCGCACCTTCTCCACCACGACGCCACCCTCCAGGCCGGCGTTGGTCGCGATCTGCTTGATCGGGGCCTCCAGCGCGACCTTGACGATGTTGGCACCGGTGGCCTCGTCGCCCTCCAGCTCCAGCTTGTCGAAGGCGACACCGGCCTGCAGCAGCGCGACGCCACCACCGGCGACGATGCCCTCCTCGACGGCGGCCTTGGCGTTGCGGACGGCGTCCTCGATGCGGTGCTTGCGCTCCTTGAGCTCCACCTCGGTGGCCGCGCCGGCCTTGATGACGGCCACGCCGCCGGCCAGCTTGGCGAGGCGCTCCTGGAGCTTCTCGCGGTCGTAGTCCGAGTCGCTGTTCTCGATCTCGGCGCGGATCTGGTTCACGCGGCCGGCGACCTGGTCGCTGTCGCCGCCACCGTCGACGATGGTGGTCTCGTCCTTGGTGATGACCACCTTGCGGGCGGTGCCCAGCAGGTCGATGCCGGCGTTCTCCAGCTTGAGGCCGACCTCCTCGGAGATCACGGTGCCACCGGTGAGGATGGCGATGTCGCCGAGCATGGCCTTGCGGCGGTCGCCGAAGCCCGGGGCCTTGACGGCGACGGACTTGAAGGTGCCGCGGATCTTGTTCACGACCAGGGTCGACAGGGCCTCGCCCTCGACGTCCTCGGCGATGATGACGAGCGGCTTGCCGCTCTGCATGACCTTCTCCAGCAGCGGGAGCAGGTCCTTGACCGAGCCGATCTTGGAGTTGGCGATGAGGATGTACGGGTCCTCGAACGTCGCCTCCATGCGCTCCAGGTCGGTGGCGAAGTAGGCGGAGATGTAGCCCTTGTCGAAGCGCATGCCCTCGGTGAGCTCGAGCTCCAGACCGAAGGTGTTGCTCTCCTCGACGGTGATGACGCCTTCCTTGCCGACCTTGTCCATGGCCTCGGCGATGAGCTCGCCGATCTGGGTGTCGGCGGCGGAGATGGAGGCGGTGGAGGCGATCTGCTCCTTGGTCTCCACGTCCTTGGCCTGGGCCAGCAGCTGGTCCGAGACGGCGGCGACGGCCTTCTCGATACCGCGCTTGAGGGCCATCGGGTTGGCGCCGGCGGCGACGTTGCGCAGACCCTCGCGAACCAGGGCCTGGGCGAGCACGGTGGCGGTGGTGGTGCCGTCACCCGCGACGTCGTCCGTCTTCTTGGCGACCTCCTTGACGAGCTCCGCGCCGATCTTCTCGTACGGGTCCTCGAGCTCGATCTCCTTGGCGATGGAGACACCGTCGTTGGTGATCGTGGGGGCGCCCCACTTCTTCTCCAGCACGACGTTGCGGCCCTTGGGGCCGAGCGTGACCTTCACCGCGTCGGCGAGCTGGTTCATGCCACGCTCAAGGCCGCGGCGAGCTTCCTCATCAAAGGCGATGATCTTGGCCATCAGAAGTGGTCCTCCGGGACACGGTCGACTGCTCGGACCAAGGGGTGCCCGCGACGGACGGCCCTGGTGTGCGGAGGTCCATTCCCCTGCCGCTCCCGGGGGCCTCACCGACCCGGTCCGCTGTCACTCTCACACTGTGAGTGCTAACGCCAATGATTAGCACTCCGGGTGGTCGAGTGCAAGCCCCACGGCCGACCCGCGAGCCGCCGCCCACCCCCGCCCGCCCCCGCCCGGCGCCCCGGACGGCCCGGCGCGGGAACGCGAACGGGCCCGTACGACGCGTGTCGTACGGGCCCGTCGAGAAGCGAGTGGTCACCAGCCGTGGGCCGCGCCGAGCTCCTGGGTTCCGGAAGAGGTCAGACCGCCGCGCGGACCATGTCCGCCTGCGGGCCCTTCTGTCCCTGGGAGATCTCGAACTCGACCCGCTGGCCCTCCTCGAGGGTGCGGTAGCCGTCCATCTGGATCGCGCTGTAGTGGACGAAGACGTCCGCACCACCGTCGACCGCGATGAAGCCGTAGCCCTTCTCCGCGTTGAACCACTTGACGGTGCCCTGAGCCATTCCGAACTCCCCTAGTGCTGTGCTGGCCCTTCACGGGCCAGCAGGTCGCGGGCCCGGGTCTGGTTTGAAGGCCGGCCCGGGGAACCCCCCCTGGGCGCAGCCGTGCACGCCGCAATCCTCCGCACGGGGGCGCCGGACGGCTTCCGTGAGCGGTTGATTACGTCGACCGCCGCTGAATGTATCCGGATCGACGCCCTCTGCAACAGGGTCAGCCGCCGGGAATTCCGCAGCCCCATCAAGAGACAAGAGCGAACAAACCGGGAGGAAATCGGCAATTAGCGCCGGACATAGCGGACGAATTACTCAAATGCCTGCAGGAATTCTGACATCTGCCTGACATGTTTCACCGCCCGGGCCCCGGGCCGGTCTCAGCGCCCGGACGAACTCCGGCGAAGCACCCACCGCCGGAAGGGGAAGCCCTGTTCCCAGCAGAGCCACACTCTACTCCGACTCGGACCGAAAATATTCCCGCCGAAATGCCGACGGCCGTCCGCGCCGTAGGGTTGCGGTATTACGTTCTGGCGGGCGGGGGGGGATGGGGTAGGGCCACGCAAGCGGCGGGCCCCCCCGGGATTTTATATAAGGGCGGCC